>NZ_JBNPJU010000014.1:0-139839 GCF_050312575.1 Pseudomonas sp. R11F
ACCCTCATCGGGAGCAAGCCCCCTCCCACAAGTTATTCATCGTTCTATCGCTTAACTGACTGGCAAGCCCGCTCACTACAGGTCTGCTTTCAGCGGATGATCTTTTCCACCTGGATGCCCAGTTTTTTCAGGCGATACCAGAAGCTTCTTTCAGAAATCCCGATCTTCGCCGCCGCCGCTGCCTGCACCCCGTTGCTCTCTTGCAATGCCGCCAGGATGTAGGCTTTCTCCACCTCCGCCAGCGCCGCATCCAGGTCCTGAGGCACACCCAGGCCCTCGCTGAGCACCGCCGTCACGCCACCCTCGGTGGGCTTGGAGGCGAACAGGTAAGCCGGCAAGTCGATATCTTCAATCACCGGTTTGGCCGCCACGATGGTCGCGCGCTCCACGCAGTTTTGCAGTTCACGGATATTGCCCGGCCAGTTGTAGGCCGCCATGGCCTGCAATGCCTCCGGGCTGAAGCCGGTGATGCGTTTGCCGGCGGTGGCGCTCAGGGTCTCGGCGAAGTGCCGGGCCAGGGGCACGATGTCTTCGGCACGGTCACGCAGGGGCGGCAGCGGAATCGGGAACACGTTGAGGCGGTAGTAAAGGTCTTCGCGGAATTCTTTGTTGGCCACCGCATCCAGCAGGTTTTTGTTGGTCGCGGCGATCACTCGTACGTCGACCTTGCGCTCGCGTGGATCACCCACCGGCTCGATCACCCGCTCCTGCAATGCACGCAGGATCTTGGCCTGCAGGGCCAGGGGCATATCGCCGACTTCGTCCAGGAACAACGTGCCTTTGTCGGCCTGCTGGAAGCGCCCGACCCGGTCACTGACCGCGCCGGTGAAAGCGCCCTTGCGATGGCCGAACATCTCGCTTTCCAGCAAGCCTTCGGGGATCGCCGCGCAGTTGACCGCCACGAACGGTTTGTCGGCCCGGCTGCCATGCTTGTGAATGGCGCGAGCGACCATTTCCTTGCCGGTGCCGCTTTCGCCGGTCAGCAGGATGGTTGCATTGCTGTCGCGTACCGAGTCGATCGCGTGCAGCACCTGGCGAAAGGCCGGGCTTTCGCCCACCAGGCTGTCGAATTGGGCATGGTGATCCAGCTCGGCACGCAGCCGCGCGTTATCGCGCAGGATGTCGCGAAACTGCAAAGCCTTGGCCACGGTGATGTCCAGCTCGTCGATGTCGAAGGGCTTGGCGATGTAGTCATAGGCGCCATTGCGCATCGACTGCACGGCATTTTTCACCGTGCTGTAGGCCGTCATCACGATCACCGGCAGGTCCGGAAAACGCACCTTGATCTCGGCCAGCAATGCCGGCCCGTCCATGCCCGGCATGCGCCAGTCACTGATCACCAGGTCAATGTCTTCCTGCTCCAGCACTTTGAGCGCATGCAGGCCGTTGCTCGCGGTGAACACCTGGATGCCATTCTGGCTCAAGGCAGACGACAACAAATCACACAGCTTCGGCTCGTCGTCGACTACCAATACGTTATGCGTCATGACCTTCCTCATCGTCGCCATCGTCTTCACCCTGTGCCGGAATGTACAGGCTGAAGGTGGCGCCGGCATCTTTCTCACTGGCGCATTCAATGCTGCCGTCGTGACTTTCCATGATCGAATAGACTTTAGCCAGCCCCAGGCCCGTGCCGGAAGCCTTGGTGGTGACGAATGGCGTGAAGATACGCTCCATCATATCCGCCGGAATGCCCGGGCCGGTGTCGGCAATGCTGATCACCGTGTAGCCGTTCGTGCTGGCGATACCCAGCGTCAGGCGCCCGCCTTCAGGCATTTCGTCGACGGCATTGAGAATCAGGTTGAGGCACGCCTGCTTGATCTGCTTGGCATCCGCATAAAGCGTCGCGCCGGGGGCCTGGTCGATAATTTGTGCATCGATATTGTGGGTGGCCAATTCGGGGCCGCAGAAACCGAGGATTTCTTCGACCACCGGGCGTGCCGCCTGCAACACACGCAACGGTGGGTTGGGTTTGGCGAAGTCGAGAAACTCGGTGATCAGTTCATTGATGCGGCTGACTTCGCTGATCACGTATTCCAGATGGCGCTTGTCGGTCTCCGCCAAGTCCGCACGGCGGTGCAACAGCTGGGTGGCGGTCTTGATGATACCCAGCGGGTTGCGGATTTCGTGAGCCAGGCCCATGGCGACTTCGCCCAGGGCGTGCAACCGGTCTCGACGGCGCAGTTGCGCTTCCAGGTGGTGCAGCTCGCCCAGGCGTTCGGTCATGTGGTTGAAGGTGCTGCTCAACTGCGCCAATTCGTCGCCGCCACTGACCAGCACCCGGTGCTCATAATTGCCGGAGATCACCGCGTTTACCCCCAGGGACAAGTCCCGCAGCGGCTTGGTCAGGCGCCGTGACACCAGCACCCCGGCGCCGAGGGACAGCGCCGAGCTGAGCAGGAAAATCAGCAAGAACAGGTTGCTCTGGTTCACCAGCCCCACCAGGCTGGTGTGGCGCAGCAGCCCACTGAAGATCACGCCTTGCAGGTCGCCGGCGTCGTTGAAGATCGGCCAGTACAAACCACTGTAATTGTTGGTGAACTGTTCGCTCGGTTGTTTGGTGGCGCGCATGGCCGTTTCGACATTCTTCGGGATGCGCGACGGGTGATTATCAAAACGCTGGGTCGAGAATATCTCGGAAAAACCCGAAGGGTTGGCCAGGTACAGGCGCAGGTCGAGGGAGTGGACATCCGCCACACTGGTGAGGAAGCTGCTATCCAGATAGGTAGCGACCAGGAGCAGGTAGTCCTCCCCATCCTGCGTGGTTTCGAACGTGGAGACCACCATGCCCGTCGTCACGCCGGCCACCTGCACCGTCTGCAAGACGGCATTGCTGGTCAGGTTGATCTGCTTGACCACATCGTCAGCCGCCGTGGTGAACACCACCTTGTGATCGCTGGCGCGGATCAGCGCAACTACGTCGATATCAGTGGCGTTGGCAATGTCGGCGGTCAGCCGGTCGTGCTTGGCGGCTTGCTTGCTTGACGGCGGGCTGGTGTAGCGCAGGAACAGCTTGGCCATGCGCGCGTTGTCATGAAGGATGTTGCCGACCTCGTCCTTGACGATCTTGGTCGACTCTTGCAGCCAGATGCGCACGTTGCTGTCGAAGATCTGTGACAGTGTGGTTGCCGCCAGTTCGGCCGCAATCATGGTCGGAATAACGCTGACCAACCAAAACGCCAGCACCAGCTTGCGCTGGACGCTCCAGCGCGAGATGGCAAAGGGGCGGGCTTTCGGGCGGGTCTTGGTGATCATCAGGTTTCGCTTATCACAGCAGCCATGGCAGGGTCGGAACGATCCGGTCGAAGAAACATTTTCGCGAAATTGAACAGCCCGTTCACCCGCCGATTACGCTGGCGCAAGAACAGGCTGTTGTACTCAAGCTCGCTCGTTTACCCAGACACAGACCGCGCGTTCTTCAAGCCGTTCCAGACACTGCGCTGGATGGCTCGAACGCCCAAGCTGGCTTGGGCGATGATCACGTCGAGTGCTCAGGTTCATGCCCGCTGTCGGTAATCCACGGGCGCTTGGACAGCGGCGGCATGTTGCTCGACAAACTCGGCACTCAACTCGATCACCCGGCGGTATTGCAGGTCGACGGTGATCATGTGATAGCAGTTGTCCAGCAGGATCTTGGTCACGGGACCACCCAGATGGCGCTCCACGTAATCGGCGTTCCAGCGGCTGGTGATGTCGTCCTCGATGGAGTGCAGCACCAACGCCGGGACCTTGATCTCAGGCATGCGTTTCTTGACCACGGCGTTCATGCGGTGCAACTCGCGCACCGTGATGCCCTCCATGGTCAGCAAACCGGCTTCGCTGCTCTCCCCCTCCTTCATCTGCCGTTCGACGATCGAGCGCAGGCGCTCGTTCTTGATGCCATACGGCGGCTTCTCTTCAAAGCGGCAGACGTGCACGCCGAATGGAATCTTCATTAACAACGGCGTCAGGAACGCCAATTTGTTAATGCTCCAGCCGTCGTACTTCAAGGTGGTGGAATACATCAGCAACCCGGCCACTTGTCCTGGGTGCTCGGCGGCCACATACATCGACATCACCGCGCCCATGGACAAGCCACCGACAAACACCTGCTCGTGGCGCTGCTTGACCTGCGCAAAGGTCTTGCGCACGCCTTCATACCAGTCCAGCCAGCCGGTCGCCTGCAAGTCGCTGTTATCGCCGCAGTGCCCAGCCAGGGTGGGCACGTACACCGTGCAGTTGCCCACCTTGGCCAGCCCCTTGGCGACTTGGCGCAGTTCCGTCGGGGTGCCGGTCAGGCCGTGGATCAACAGAATCCCGACCGGACCTTCACCCAACACGAAGCCGGCGTCACCTTCACCGAGGTCGACTCCGATGTTGTTCACCGCTTGGTCGCTCGCGCCAGCAGTTGCTCCAGGAGTTTCAGGCCCAGGTCGATTTCCGGGTAGCTGATTTCCAGGGACGGTGCCAGGGTGATCACGTTTTTGTAGTAGCCGCCCACGTCGAGAATCAAGCCCAGTTTCTGGCCGTCAACGATCATGTCGCCCTTCATGCCTTCTTCGACCATGTAGTCCAGGGTCGCCTTGTCTGGCGTGAAGCCGTCCGCTGCGCAGATTTCGCAGCGCAGGGCCAGGCCCAGGCCATCGACGTCGCCGATGATCGGGAAACGTTTCTGCAGGTCTTGCAGACCTTCCAGGAAGTATTTGCCCTTGGCCATGACCATGGCGCCGTAGTCGACTTCGCTGGTCATCTTGAACATTTCCAGACCTACCGCCGTACCCAGTGGGTTGGAGGCGAAGGTGGAGTGGGTCGAACCTGGTGGGAAGATCTTCGGGTTGATCAATTCTTCACGAGCCCAGATGCCGCCCAGCGGGTTCAGGCCGTTGGTCAGCGCCTTACCGAAGACGATCACGTCCGGCTGCACGTCGAAGTGCTCGATCGACCACAGTTTGCCGGTACGGTAGAAGCCCATCTGGATTTCATCGGACACCATCAGGATGCCGTGCTGATCCAGGACTTGCTTGAGTTCGCGGTAGAAGTTCATTGGCGGGATCACGTAGCCGCCGGTGCCCTGGATCGGCTCGACGTAGAACGCTGCGTATTCGCTGGAACCGACTTTAGGGTCCCAAACGCCGTTGTATTCGGTCTCGAACAGACGGGCGAATTGCTGCACGCAGTGGCTGCCGTATTCTTCCTTGGTCATGCCTTTAGGGCCGCGGAAGTGGTACGGGAACGGGATGAACTGCGCACGCTCGCCGAAGTGGCCGTAGCGGCGACGGTAGCGGTAGCTCGAAGTGATCGACGACGCGCCGAGGGTACGACCGTGGTAGCCGCCTTCGAAGGCGAACATCAGGCTCTTGCCGTTGCTGGCGTTACGCACGACTTTCAGGGAGTCTTCGATGGACTGCGAACCGCCGACGTTGAAGTGCACGCGACCGTCGAGGCCGAATTTCTTCTTGGCGTCGACTGCGATCATTTCCGACAGTTCGATCTTGCCTTTGTGCAGGTACTGGCTGGCGATTTGCGGCAGGGTATCGATCTGCTGTTTCAGCGCGTTATTCAGGCGTGGGTTGGCGTAGCCGAAGTTTACGGCCGAGTACCACATTTGCAGGTCGAGATACGCCTGGTCTTCGGTATCCCACACGTAGGAGCCTTCGCAACGGCTGAAAATGCGCGGTGGCTCGATGTAGTGAACGGTGTCGCCGTAAGAGCAATACTTGGCTTCTTTATCCAGAAGAACCTGGTCTTCGGCGGTAGCGATACGGATATCAGACATGGTGGAAGAGTTCCTGATTTTCAGCGGTAAAGGTGGTGGCGTTGGCGGCGATGCCCATCGGCAGTTTGGCCAGCAGCGCAGGCAGTTCGGCAAAAGTGTCGAAGCGCACGTGAGGGATATGGTTGGCTTCGCAGTATTTGGCCAGGCTGCCTTTGGCGAAGACGAAGTCGGCGGTGGAAGCCACACACATGTCGGACTTGCCGTCGCCGATCACCAGCACGCGTTTGTTGCGTGGGGTGGATTTGCACTTGCAGTTGCCGGCCGCGGCACGGCAGGCATCGCTGGAATACGGGAAGTCGATGCGCCAGCTGTTCTGATCGACCTGGCGCAGACGGTTGGCGAGGATCGGCAGCAGGGTCACGTAGTTGCGCGACAAAATGCGCGCGATGCCCTGTTCGATGCCATCGCTGACCACCTCGATGGTGGCGCCCAGGCCCATGACGTAATCGACGAAGTCCGGGAAGTCCGGATCGATTTCGACGCTGTCAAAATACGCCAGCAGTTCTGCCGGGGTCGCTTTGATCAGCGCCAGTTGGCGGCTCAGGCATTCGCGGGAACCGATATGTCCATCCAGCCATTCCTGCTCGATGGTTTCCCACTCGGGGCCGGCGAAGCGTTGGAGGACGTTGTCGATGACATCGGTGGGGGTGATGGTCCCGTCGAAGTCACACACGATATGCCACTGGATCATTGCGTTTACCTTGATGGAGCGCGCTGTATGCGCTTGCCCAAGAGGTATAGCAGAGAGCGTGCCAACTGGCTGAACGCCAGCGGGGCTGGGCTTTTGGCCAAGATGTGTGGTGATATGTGTCGAGCAAGCTACAATTTTTGTAGCTTGCTACAAACAAGATGAGTGCTTGCGCGCAGGGCTACCTTCGCGCGTGAATGCGCGCCAGTTCAGGTAAGGAATCCGCTCCATGCTCAAAGTCACTTGCGCGGTACTCACAGGTCTGTTCGGTCTGCTGGACGTTTCCAGCGCCGCCTGGGCCGCCGGTCTCACCGGCCAGGTGGGTGCCGGCTTCAGCTATCAGCCCCGCGACCCCACAGCCAGCAGCTACGAAGTCAAACCGGTCCCCGAACTCGACCTGGACTGGGGCAACGTGAGCCTGGCGACAGACGACGGCCTGACCTGGAGCGTACTCAATACCAACGGTTTTACCGCCGGCCCCTACATCAATTACCTGCCGGGCCGGACCGCCAACGGCTCACTGCGCGGCTTGCGTGATGTGCCGGACATGGCCGAAGTCGGCGGGTTCGTACAATACGCCCCGGCCGATTTCTGGCGCGTCTACACCCAGGTCGGCCAGGCCGTCGGCGGCGCACACAGTCGAACCGGCATGCTGGGCAAACTCGGCGGTGAACTGGGTTACCCGATGGGCGGCGACATCATCGGCAGCACGGGCCTGATGGCCTACTTTGCCGACGCCCGCCAGACCCAGGCGTTCTTTGGCGTCGACGCCAATGAATCCGCCGCCTCAGGTATCCGGGCCTACAACGCCAGCGCCGGCTTCCAGAACCTGACGCTGACCCAGAGTTTCGAGTTCCCGCTGACCTCCCATTGGTCGTGGCTGACCAGCGCCAGCTGGACGCGCCTGGTCGGTTCGGCGGCCAACAGCAGCATCGTCAAGAAAACCGGCGACGTGAACCAGGGCCAGGTGCAGACGGCGATCAGCTACAAGTTTGACTGAAGCTCAGCCTTTGGCTTCGCTGATAATCTGACGAATCGCGCCCACAAAGGCTTCCGCCGGCTGGCCGCCGCTGACCGCGTACTGGTCGTTGAACACGATGGTCGGCACCGAGCTCACGCCACGGGACACCCACAGTTCTTCCTGCTCGCGCACTTCGGCGGCGTACTCGTCGCTAGCCAGGATCTGGGCCGCACGCTGGATGTCCAGGCCGACGCTCTCGGCGATGATCGCCAGGGTCGCGTGGTCGGATGGGTCCTGGCCATCGCTGAAATACGCCTTGAACAGCGCTTCCTTGAGGTTGTACTGCAAGCCTTCGAGCCCCGCCCAATGCAGCAGGCGGTGGGCGTCGAAGGTGTTGTAGATACGGCTCTGGCCGTCGGTGCGGAAAGCGAAGCCCAGGGCAGCGCCCATGTCGCGGATGCGTTCGCGGTTGGCCTGGGACTGCTCGGCGGAGGAGCCATATTTCTCGGTGATGTGCTCAACGATGTTTTGCCCGCCGGCGGGCATGTTCGGGTTGAGTTCGAATGGCTGGAAATGAATCTCGGCCTGTACCTCGCTACCCAGTTGGTCGAGGGCTTCGGTCAAGCCGCGCAGACCAATGATGCACCAGGGGCAAGACACGTCGCTGACGAAATCGATTTTCAGGGGAGTACTCATGGCAGGCAACCTCGCAGGCGTTTTTGTCGGCACTGACGCGCCGTAAAGGTTGCACCATACACCAAGTTCACAGCACCTTCGAAGACTCACCCAGGTCAATCTGCGCCCAATGCGCAACGTCTTCGCGATGGGCTTGCAGGTAGGGCAGCACCGCCGTCAGCAACGGTGCCTTGAACGCTTCCTGGAATCGATGGGCCATGCCCGGAATCAGTTTCAGTTGGCTGCCCTGGATATGCGCGGCCAGGTGCACGCCGTGCATCACCGGCAACAAGGGATCGGCGGTGCCATGCACCACCAGTGTCGGGACCCGCAGCTGGTTGAGCAACGGCACGCGGCTGGGCTCGGCGAGGATTGCCATGATCTGGCGCTTCACACCCTCGGGGTTGAAGGCACGGTCATAGGACAGTGCCGCCTGATGCAGTAATACCTGACGATCATCTTTCACCTGCGGGCTGCCCAGGGCCGCGAGCAGGTCCGCCTGCTGCTCCAGCGCCACCTCGCGATTGGGCGCGCTGCGCCGCGACAACAATTGCACCAGCGCCGCACTCGGCGCCGGCAGGCCCTCGGCGCCGGAGCTGGTCATCACCAACGTCAGGCTTTCCACCCGCTGCGGCGCCATCGCCGCCAGGTGCTGGGCGATCATGCCGCCCATGCTCACGCCCAGCACGTGGAATTGCCGGATCTGCAAGGCATCCATCAAACCCAGCGCATCATCGGCCATATCCGTCAGCGTGTAAGGCGTCGCTACCGGCAGGCCGAGCTTGTAGCGCAGCACTTCGAAGGTCAGGTTGGCGCTGGCCGGGGCCTGGCGCCAGGTGGACAGGCCGACGTCACGGTTGTCGTAGCGAATCACCCGGAACCCCTGCTCACACAGGGCCACCACCACTTCATCCGGCCAATGGATCAACTGCCCGCCCAGCCCCATCACCAGCAGCAACGCAGGATCCGACGCCCGCCCGATACTTTGGTAGGCGATGCTGACTGTTTCCAGGTCGACCGTTTGGGTCGGGACATTGACATCACATCGAGAAGCCGCAAAAGACGGCAGGCCGAACAAGAGAGCGGCCAGTAGAAAAAACACGCGCATGAAAAACACCGAAACGCAGAACCCCAGTAGAGCGCGAGTCTGATGAAGTTTGTTCAAGCGCGCTGCCACACTTCCATGACAGTTTGATGAAGAGTGCCCAGCGGTCAGGTCTACACATGTAGCGCCAACTCGCCGGGGCAGGTGCGTTCAATGGGCGGATGCCGGAAGCCATCGGCCTTTTGCCCAAGGAACCCCCATTATGCCCGACCTGTCTGCGCCAGCACTCGCTGACCTGCCACTGCCGACTTTTACCCCTTCACATACGACCCTGGCGTTGAACCAGGACGAGAACCTGCTGCTGCGCGCCGAACAACGCTTGCGTGATTGCCGCAGGGACATGCTCGAACTGATGAGCCACGCGCCGACACTGCGAGCGACCATCCATGAGACGCTCCAGCAACACCTGGGCCTGGACGGCGCCCAGGTAGGGCTGCAAATCCCATCCGAGGGCGAGCACGCGGCCGGCCGCTGTTCCCTGACCGACGCTTGCGCGTTTCTCCTCAAGTACCCGGCCACTGACACCGCGACACTGAGTGACGTGCAGGTATTACACCTGCCCGCCAACCATCCACTGGCCAAGCTGACGACGCCGCAACTGCTGGAGCAGGTCCGCCGCCTGGATATCCGCGCCGCCCTCACCCAGGCCTGGAACCGCTATTGGGCGGGCCGGGCACCGCAGACCCCGGTCAGCCGACGCCAACGTGCTGCACAGTTGTATCGCGAGCATTTCGAGGCGACGGGCTTGTGGCTCAAGGCTCAGGACATTGAGCGGGCGACCCCGCTCACACCGCTGTTCGTACTGCTTGAGTCGTCGGACGACACGCCGTCAGTGAACGAGCAGAAAATATTCACCGAACAGCTGATGCTCAAACATTCCGACGCCAGCCTGCGTGCACTGCCCGGCGCCTGGGTGGTCACACTGGATGGGGAACAACCCGTCAGCCAGCTTTTATATGTGCCGTTTCACCAACCGGCCTGGCAGGTCTTCAGCCAACGTGCGGGGATGGAGCGTTGGCTGCTGGAGCACCAGCGCGAACTGTTCGGTACTGAAGCCCCCCTGGCGACCCTCCACTACCGGCTCCAGACACAGCCCTTGGCCAACGGCATCGAGCAATGGCTGGCCTGGCTGGTCGACGCGCAATGGCAGAGCCTGGGCAGCGCGCCGCAGCACCCGGTTTTCCGCGATGGAGCCCCCCTGGCGCTGTTGCACAGTGACGAACTGGACTTGCTGCGACGCACCCGCCCGCTGTTCTCGGCGGCAGCGCCCAGGCAAGTGCCGTCGGCCGAAGAAATCGAGCTGGATTCACCGCCACCCTTTGGTTGGCTGGGCGCCGACCTTGACCCCAGCCACCGCCGGGCGATGATCCGGCAACAACGCCTGGCCCTGGAAACCCTGCAAGGCGATGAACCTCGCATGAACGCCTTCAAGCAAGCCCTCGCCGAACTCACTGCCCAGCAATTCGCGGCAGACGCCGCCGCTGTGGCGATGCTGGAAAGGCGGCCGTTGGATACCACGACCCTCAACACTCAGTACACAGCGCTATATGCCGCCAGGCGCGAAGGCTTGAGAGCCGAGGCCAGGCTGCAACGCAGCCTCGAGCAAATCAACCCACACGAACTGACCCGCCTGGAAACGGTGCTCGACCAGCCGCTGCGCGCCGCGCGCAACGAGGACGCGTGCGTGGCCGCGCTATGGCTGTCGATCACCCGCCAGAACAACGCCACGACCACCGTCACCACCACCGAACTCAAAGGCCCGCTGGTCTTCACCTGTGCGCTTGCGCTGACCGACCCACCTGACACTCTTCATAGCCTGTTGCTGTACTGGCCCGGCACCGGCGGCGGCTTGCAGCGGTTCGACTCGTGCCAGGCCCTGGCCGCATCGGTATTACGCCTGATGCCCGAGGAACAGGCGCTTTCCATGCAGCTCAAGGAGCTGACCGTCGACCCGCTCGACTACAGCCTCAACCTGCAACACGTCGCGTTCGAGGAGCAGGCCGCGCAGATACGTTCGGATCATCCGGCACCACCCCACGGCCGCCGACGTGCGGCTGAACTGGAAAAACTGCACCTGCAGACACTTCACAGCCTGCGCGTGCCGCTGCACGAAGCCCGGGACCTGGCCTGCTTGCAGGTGCTCGAACAAGACAACAGCGCCCATCTGGCCGAACAACTCCCCGATTGGCTGCGCAGCCTTACCGCGCAACAACGTGCAAGCCTCAAACCGTTGATGCAGGCTTACCTGCCGGCGATCGAACAGGCACAACAATTATTCGACCAGTCCCTGCCCGCGCGTGGCGACTTTGTGCGGCGACACATCGATGCGCGCCTGCGCAAGGACTTCGCCCTTGAGCAAGGGTTTTCCATCGCCGTGGAACTGCCGGACTCTGTCCAACAGCAGCGCGACATCATCCCCGGCGGCAATATCGGCGGCACACCGACACGCCTGGTGGATGTTCCCAGTCGCGCACGCAGCAGCCTGACCCTGGAACAGCTGGCATTGAGCAACATTGACAGCACGTTGAGCCTGCGCCTGGGTTTTATGCGCGCAATCGTGACCAGCGACGCCGCCGAGGAAGTCCGTGCCTTGCAGGCCGGACTCAGCGCCGACTACCTGAGCAAGATGGTGCGGGACCTCAACCTGGCGAAGAAATATGAAGACCATATCTACGCCACGTTCAGAGGGCACCCGGATGAATCGACCTTTGAACAGCAGTACCGCCGTGAAGTGCTGATCAAACCCTGGCGCCTGCTGTTGCAGCTGCAAGGGCGCTACGCCGTGCTGCAAAACCAGCTGACGGAAACGGACCTGCAACTGCTCGACATCGCCATCGATGCCGACACCGCCACGGCCTGGGACTCAGGGTCACGGCGCATCCGCCTGCTGCCGGCCCACCTCGCGACGGGAGGGCGTGATACCCGTGACGAGCAGCCGATCACCTTGTCGGGCATCACCTTCATTCACGACGCAGCGAGCGGCTTGACCTTGTTGTACCTGCCCGACGCACCTGACGAACGTTTTTTCCGTCGCTACGACAGCCTGGATCAGGCGCGCAAGGGCCTGTTCGATCTGTGCCGGCTGGACAAGATGGTGCAGTACGTCGCCGGCCGTGCGATCAAGGGCGATGTCCGCGCGCATATCCAGCGGATCGACCAGGCCCAGCAAAAACACTTTACGGCCATGATCGGCGCGGGCGAACGTTGGCCGGTCACCACCTCACTGTCGGCGCATCTATTGGATGCGCACATGGGGCGGCTGATCGAGGCCAATCGCAATGATGCCCGCTCCAACGAAGACCTTGCGCTGGAACGCTATGCGCTGCAAAGCGGGTACCTGTTCAACGGGGTCAAGATCGCCTTGGGGTTCGTGCCTTTCGTGGGTACGGCGGTGTCGCTGGTGGATGGTGTCACCCAACTGGCCGGTGCCGTCGACGCGTTCCGCCAAGGGGAAACGCATGCCGGCATTGAACAGCTGGCGTCAGTGTTCGAATGCCTGTTGTTCGCGGCCATGGATATTGTGCCGATGGCCGCCGTGCCGTCGGTACGGGCCGATGCGGCGCGCCGGTTGATGCGCTTGCGACAATCGGCCCATGCCGGCGTCAGCAGCGGCGCCTGGCGCTCCCTGGCATCGCAAAGCCGGGCAAGCATCCTGACGCGGTTCGACGGTTATGCGTATGAAAAACCGCTTTCACTGGCGGGCCTGCAACCGGGCAAACAGGGCATTTATCGCCAGGTCTATCGCCACCCCGCAGGTGACTTCATCCTCAACCACGGCCAGATCTTCCAGGTGGAGTTCGACAAGGCTTATCAAACCCTGCGACTGAGTGGCACGCGTAAAAAGTCCTATAAGCAGCCCATCAGGCTGGACGAAAACGGCCAATGGGATACCCATGGCGCGCTCTACGGCACCTTGGTGGATGGCGGGCTGCCGGGGGGCGGCAATGTGCTGGGCGCCGTGGCCGACCGCCTCGACCCGCTGTGGCCGGCGATGATTCGCCAATGGCTGCCACGCTGGTGGACCGACCATGCCTTGCGCCAGCAGCGCAGGCTGATATCGCGGATCGGCACGGCGCTGCAGTCGATAAACGCCAGCGGCGCAGAGGTCAATCGGTTGCTGCCGCGCTACCACGCGGATGACCTGTCTGTGATCCCGGAGCTTGAACGCGCCATGGACAATCTCACGGCGCAGGCTCAGAAAATGGATGAAGAGTTGGTGTCCATCTCACGCTACCTGCGAGGGAACCGCAGCCAGATGTTGAGGAAGGCCCGCGGCGATGTGGCCGATGATGTATGCCTGTGCACACAACTGCAGGTGAGGGTGTCCCTGCAACAAGTCCTGAAATACTCCGACGAAGCCGCCGCCCTCAACACTCGTCTTCAGGCCATGCCCTTTGACCAGGTGACCGGCAGGCAAACCCTCCGGGAACAGATCCGCAACCTGGATATCCAGGCATTTGACTGCTACCAGCGAACCGACGCAGCGGTTGAACTGATGAACCGATGGCTGCCCCTGGGCCCCGGAATCAATCGAAAAACCCTGGTCACGACTGCCGAGGTCATCAACCGCCGTTATTCCGAACTTGAACGCGCACGCTTCAAGACCGAGGCCCTGACCGAGCTCATCGCGCATCGCAAACCCGGGCACGACATCGCCTGGCATTACCTGCAGGGGCCGCTGAATAACGCCGAGAACGCCTTGATACAGGCGCTGTACCTGCAACGTCATCTGCTCGAGGCAAGCCCCAACCCCAGCCAGCGCAACCGCATCTTGCAGCACTGCATCAGCACCTACGACACCTATCAGCGCCAGTTGAACAGTTGGACGGCCGGTGTACCGCAGCTGTTTGATGACACCTATGTCGCGCAGATGCACCAACAGCTCAGCGCCCTGCGCGCACGCGCCGAAAAAGCCCTGACCACCGTCACGCCCAAAACCACGGGCGCACCCGGCAAACGCGTGTTCGAGACCGACGACAACCTGCTGCTGATTGGTGACGCCGATAAAACCTCAGCCCCGCAAAAACCGCGCTACACCCTCACGGGTAAACGGGGCGAGGAGCATGTCTGGGAACAAGGCAGCGACGGCAAATTCCGCCGCGTCGATGCAGCGAGCCCGACGGCATGGCAACCCACCCCCCGTGACCTGAACGCCTTGACCCAGGACGCCAAGAATCGTTTGCAGAACCTTGCCGCCCACCAGGCCCGAGTCGACGGCTACAGACGCCAGAAAATGCTCCCGGCGGACCTTGAGTTCATGATGACCAGCGAGGCAGATACCCTCGAGCTGCAAGCCCGTCACCTCGCAGAGTTGGCGGGAGATGCGGCATTGGTCCGGCAACTGCGCCAGAAGGCCACCGACCTGCGCGAGCAAGGCCGGCGGCTGCGGATCAACCAGTCCATCGCCAGCCAGACACCGACCGAGGGCTACCTGGACTATCTGCTCAGTCAGCAGTTGGATGACAAACCGATTGTCGACATCCGCAAGACCGGCGCCCTGGAGGACCTGGGACGGCGCCAGGATGGCCGGCCGGATTTCATGCAGGAATTTGAAATCCGCGATATACGCCAGGCCACGCCCAAGCCGCTGTGGTACGCGCACTTTCACTACGAGTCGGCAACGCCCAAGCAACTCGATGTCTTTGTCAAAGGCCACCTCAAATTGCCTGCTCAGCGTCGCCTCGGGCTGAAATGGCAACAGACTCAAGCCCGCGACGGGGCAACGGGCGACGTGGCGATCTGGCGGGGAGACATTAATAAACCACTGGCAAGGCAGCATTTCCAGACGGCGTGGGATGGATTGCTCTAGTCGCCGCCGCGCACCGACTTGTCCGCAACGGGAACATGAGACAAACTCAACTTAATTAATGTGTTGGCAAGTTTTACTCATGGAGGCCCTGGTGCTGGAAATTCGTCACCTCAAGACCCTGCACGCTTTGCGCGAAGCCGACAGCCTGGTGGAAGCCGCCGAGCGCCTGCACCTGACGCAATCGGCACTGTCCCACCAGTTCAAGGAACTGGAAGAACGCCTGGGCATGCCACTGTTCGTGCGCAAGACCAAGCCGCTGCGTTTCACCAGCGCCGGCCTGCGCCTGCTGCAATTGGCCGACGCCACCCTGCCCTTGCTGCGCGGTGCCGAGCGCGATATCGCACGGTTGGCCGGCGGCACCGCCGGGCGTCTGCACATGGCGATCGAGTGCCATAGCTGCTTCCAGTGGCTGATGCCGACCACCGACCAGTTCCGCGACGCCTGGCCGGAAGTCGAGCTGGACCTGGCCTCGGGTTTCGCCTTCGCCCCGCTGCCGGCCCTGGCCCGTGGCGATCTGGACCTGGTGGTGACCTCAGACCCGCTGGAACTGCCGGGCATCACTTATGTACCACTGTTCACCTACGAAGCCATGCTGGCGGTCGCCAACCAGCATGCGTTGGCGAACAAGTCCTATATCGTGCCGCAAGACCTGCTCAGCGAAACCCTGATCACCTACCCGGTGGAGCGTGACCGTCTGGATATCTTCACGCGTTTCCTGGAACCGGCCGACGTCGAACCGGCCCAGGTGCGCACCTCGGAATTGACGGTGATGATGATGCAGTTGGTGGCCAGCGGCCGTGGCGTCTGCGGCATGCCTCATTGGGCGCTGCATGAGTACAGCTCGCGGGGTTACGTGAAGGCCAAGCGCCTGGGCGAGAAAGGTTTGTTTGCGACGCTGTATGCCGGGATTCGCGCCGACATGCTGGATGCGCCGTATATGCGCGACTTCTTGCTGACGGCCAAGGACACATCGTTTTCGACGCTGGATGGGGTCAGCGCCGTTCGATAAACGACGCGGAGCAGCACCGTGGCTGATCACTGACCTTTCAATTCACGCCACATGTGGATTTTGTCGAAATACTCGATGCCCACCCGCACCGCCAACGGCTCCAGGCCGTATTGGATAAACCCGCACCGCTGGTACAACGCCAAGGCTGCATCGTTGCCGGCGGTGACGGTCAGTTGAATCACTTTGAGGCCGGGCTGGCGGCGTGCGTCATCGAGCGCCGCTTCCACCAATTGACGGCCAAGCCCCTGCTGCTGATGCGCCGCGCTCACGTACATACCGAACAGGGTCACTTTGTGCCGAGCCTTCTCGCGGGGTTCAAAGGCCAGGCCGACAATCCCGGCCAGCTCATCACCGTCGAACCCACCCAGCAACCGATCCAGCGGGCTGGAAAGGCGCTTTTCCCACCAGCTCGACGGCATCGCTGCACGCTCGGCCACGCTGGAGGTGAACGCCTGTGGATAGGCGCCGTAGGCCTCCAGCATCAACTCGCGATACGCGGTGGCGTCGCCGGCCACCAGCGGGCGAATCTTCATGCCGTCAGCGACTGGCGATAGAACGGCAGGATCAGGTCACGCGTCAACGGCGCCAAGTGCAGGCCGCCGTCGCCCATGGGGTCGATCCAGCGCACCTCCTCGATTTCCGCCGCGGGCACCACCGCCACGTCGATGTGTACCTGGAACAACTCGGCGTGCACGGTAAAACCGGGCTCATTGGCGGCCGGGGCCGAGAAGTGGCCGAGGTAAAGGGCCTGGCTGGGGTCGATGTGCAAGTTGAGTTCTTCATGCAGCTCGCGCGCCAGGGCCTGGGCCGGTTGTTCCCCGGCGTCGATCTTGCCGCCCGGTTGCATGAATGCCTGGGTGCCGCGCTTACGCACCAGCAAGGTCTGGCCGTCGCGGCCGATCAGGAGGGCGGCGGCAATACGAATGGTTGAAAGGCTCATTAAAGAATGGGGGTCTCTTCGGGTAGTTTGATAAATACGCTGTATTTGGCGCCTTCCATCGCTTCGAACGCGATCAGCTTTTCCACCAGCGGCAGGTTCAACACCTTGCCGGCGTTGAGCAGCAGCATGCCGTTATCGGCATTGAGGTTGCGCGCCAGGACCATGCCGGCTTCCAGGTCTCGGGTGGAAAGGACTTTGACGCTGGGGTCGCCCAGGGTCACATCGCTCAAAAAAGTGGCGCAGGCTTTGACGAAGTCTTCGACCAGTGCCGGATCGTACAGGCGCCCGGCATACTTGCGGATATACAGCAGCGCTTCGTCGCTGTTCAGATACCGCTCAAGGATCAAGCCCTTTTGCAGTTCGATGAAGTCCACCGCCAGCTTCAACAGGCGTGAGCCGAACGGAATCGCCTCCTCCTTGAGATGGTCGGGAAAACCCGTACCGTCCCAGCGTTCCTGGTGATGCCGAATGAGCCGCGCCGCATCCTTCATCGGCTCCAGGGTCATCAACAGCGACTCGCTTTGCGTCGGGTACGCGCGATACAACTCACGGTCGGTGCTGTGCAGCCTGTCCGACGGCGCAACCATCATGCCGTCGGTCCAGCTCAGCTTGCCGATGTTGTACAACGCGGCGGCCATCGTCAGGTCGCGGGTACTGGCTTCATCCATCGACTGGGCGGCGCAATACACCCGAATCAGCTCGATCAAGGCGCGGTTGGTCTGCTTGTCCTTGGGCAGGCGCAAGTTGGCCAGCAGCGAGAACACCTCAGTGCCCGTCACGTAGCTGCGCTTGAGCTCTTCGTAGGCCAGGTCAAGCATGTCGGCGGTCTGTTGCAACTCGGAGGTGCGCGCCGCCACGCGTTTTTCCAGTGTGCTGTTAAGCACCTTGAGCTGTTCATTCTGCTGCTGGGTCAAGCGCTCCAGGCGCTGGTGCTCAAGGCACTGATTGAGGACCAACTGCAATTCGTCGTCATTCCAGGGCTTGCTGATGTAGCGGTGAATCTGGCCCTCGTTGATCGCCTTGATGATGGTTGCCACATCGGCATAACCCGTCAACAAAATGCGGCTGGTGGCGGGATACAAACGATGCACTTCGGCCAGGAGCTGCGCGCCGTCCATTCCGGGCATGCGCGCATCGCTCATCACCAGGTCGACGTGCCGCCCGGCCAGAATCTCCAGCGCCTGGGCACCACCGCCGGCCAGCAGTATTTCGTAGGGCTGAGTACGCAACAGGCGGCGCAAACTGTTGAGGATCGATTCTTCGTCGTCGACCAGCAAAACGACGGATTTCGTAGCGAGCTGTTCATCCATGGTGACTCTGCCTTCAAATAAAACAAAGTTGAGCTAAATTGAACCCTCGTGTCATACCTTGCGCCTTCGCTTGTAGGCAAGGTGGACTCACGCTGCAGGTCATCGCGCGGCAAACGCGTTAATTTGACGCCAACTGGCCGTCGATATCAAGCGAGCTCGACTATGCTGTCAGAGCAACTCGCCCCCCACTCAGAGGTGAAGCCAAGGAAGGAGCCGTTATGCAATCGAGCCTTTTGCCTGTGCGGAGCGCGCCATGAACATCGACCCGGGACGGGCCAACCGTCGCATCCTGATCGTCGATGACACCGCCTCGATCCACGAGGACTTTCGCAAGATCCTCTGCGCCGAAGCAGAGGGCGAAAAGTCCCTGGACAGCCTCGAAGCAACGCTTTTCGGCACCTCCGCGCCCGTGCGCCAGGCGTTTGTGCTGGACTCGGCCTATCAGGGCCAGGAAGCCCTTGAGCTGGTGAACAGAGCCCTGGCACAGCAATCCCCCTACGCCATGGCGTTTATCGATATGCGCATGCCTCCGGGCTGGGATGGCTTGCAAACCATCGAACAGCTATGGAACGTCGATCCCAAGCTGCAAATCGCACTGTGTACTGCCTATTCCGATTATTCCTTCGAGGCCATCGAAGCGCGGCTGAAGTACAACGACCAATTGCTGATCCTGAAAAAACCCTTTGATCACCTGGAAATCCGCCAGATGGCCAGTGCCCTCACCTGGAAATGGCAACTGGCCCAGGATGTCGCCCTGAAGATGATCGACCTGGAGCGCACCATCGAGGAACGGGTGCAGGAATTGCTCAAGGTCTCGCGCCTGTTGCAATACGACACGCTCACCGACCTGCCCAACAGCACATTGCTGGGGGACCGTCTGTCCCAGGCGATTGCCCTGGGCCGACGGCACGAGACCCAGCTGGCGGTGGTCTTTATCGGCCTGGACCGTTTCAAACGCGTCAACAATGCCTGGGGCTACCCGGTGGGCGATGAAGTGCTGCAACAGGTCAGCCAAAGCCTGCTGGAGGCCGTGCGGGAATCGGACTCGGTGTTCCGTTATGGTTCTGACCAGTTCGTGGTCCTGCTCAACGATGTCCAGAATCTCCAGCAAACCCAGCATATCGCGCAAAAATTTCTCAATGCCATCAGCGTGACCCGCCATGTGGCCGGGCATGACCTGAGCGTCACCGCCAGCCTGGGCATCAGCACTTACCCCAATGACAGCGGCTCGGCGGTGGAGTTGATCAAGCACGCTGAAACCGCCATGCACAACAGCAAGGAACTGGGGCCGAACGACTTCCGTTTTTACACTGAAGATATGAACCTGCGCGCGCAACGCCAACAGGGCCTGGAAAGCGCGATCCGCCAGGCATTGGAGCGTGATGAATTTGTATTGCATTACCAACCGAAGCTGGATTTGAAGTCCGGGCACATCGTTGGCGCCGAAGCATTGATCCGCTGGTTCCAGCCACGCTCCGGCTGGGTCAGCCCCGCCGAATTCATTCCGGTGGCCGAAGACTGCGGGCTGATCGTGCCCCTGACGAAATGGGTACTGCGTCGCGCCTGCGAGCAGGCTCAAGCCTGGAACGCCCTGGGCCTGAACCCGCTGAGTATCTCGGTGAATATCTCCTCGATCGACTTCCGCCAGCGCGACTTCGTTGAGAACCTGGCCGCCATTCTCAAGCAGACCGGGCTGCCCCCGGCCCAGCTGGAACTGGAGATCACGGAAAGTGTGTTGATGCAGAGCGTCGACACCACCGTCATCACGTTGAACCGGATCAAAGCCATGGGTGTCCGTCTGGCCCTGGACGACTTCGGCACGGGCTATTCCAGCCTCAGCTACCTGCGGCGCTTCCCCATCGATGTGTTGAAAATCGACCAGTCATTCATTCGCGGCCTGATTGTGAACAATCAGGATGCGCAGTTGATCAGCGCGATCATCGGCATGGGTAAAAGCCTGGATTTGAACATTATCGCCGAAGGGGTAGAGTCCCTCGAACAGCTGAAATTCCTCCAAGCCGAGCGATGCGAGGAAGGCCAGGGTTTCCTGTTCAGCAAGGCAGTGCCTGCGCAGGACTTCATCTTGTTGCTGCAGGCGGGCAAAGCCAGCCTGATGCCCGATCATTAGTCGTTTGCAAGGAGTGCGCGATTGAAAGCAGTGTCAACCTGCGGGCTTGTCCTGGCGATGTGGCTGGGCCTAGGCGCGCCGCTGATGGCCGCGCCGCTGGACGAAGCGCTCAAACCGCTGCCGCCGGTGCCCACCCTGGATCCGGCCAAAGTCGAGCTGGGCCGCCAACTGTTCAATGAGCCACGCCTGTCGGTGAATAACACATTGTCCTGCGCCAGCTGCCATCGCCTGGAAACCGGAGGGGCCGACAACAAGGCATTCTCCCTGGGCTTCGATGGCAAGCCGCTCGGTATCAACACGCCGACCGTGTTCAACGCCAGCCTGAACTTCAAACAGTTCTGGAATGGCCGGGTAGACACCCTGGAAGCCCAAGCCGAACACGTGGTCATCAACCCGATGGAAATGGGCAGCGACTGGAAAACCGTGGTGCAGAACCTGGCCGCCATGCCCCTCTACGCGTCTGCATTTTCCAAGGCCTACCCGGATGGCATCACCGCCGCCAACGTGCAAGACGCCCTGGCGACTTATGAACGTACGCTGCTCACCCCCAACTCACGGTTCGATCAATACCTGCAGGGCAACACCGAGATTTTGACGATCCAGGAAAAGTATGGTTACCAGCGCTTCAAGGATTACGGCTGCATCGCCTGTCACCAGGGCGTGAACATCGGCGGCAATATGTTCCAGAAGTTCGGCGTGATGGGCGATTACTTCAAGGCCCGCGGCAACCCGCTCGAATCGGACCTGGGCCGTTACCTGGTGACCCAGGATGAAGAAGACCGTCACGTGTTCAAGGTGCCCAGCCTGCGCAATGTCGCGGTCACTGCGCCGTACTTCCACGACGGCTCGGCCAAGACCCTGGAGGACGCGGTGGATGTCATGTTCAAGTACCAACTGGGGCGCACCCCTTCCCAGGACGACAAAGACCTGATCATCCAGTTTCTCAAGACCCTGACCGGCCAATGGGAGGGTAAGCCACTATGACCCTGTCTCGCAGCCATACCAGCACCCTGCTGCTCACCCTGATGACCTTGGTTCTGGCCTCGATCCTGGTGTTTCTGTACCTCAAGTCAACCCGCGACCAGACCGCCACTTACACCCAGTCCCGGGACCTGATCCGGCAACTGCAGCAACTCAATGCCCAGTGGGACAGTGAGGTGCTCAAGGCCAGGATCTCCATTACCCGTAACTACGACCCGCTGGTCTCGCCTTTGCTGGAAATGACCCGGATATGGGCCGATCTGAAAAACCGAGAGTCTTACCACGACAGTGCCGACCTGGCTGGCTGGCAAGCCAGCCAGCAAGCCTACGAAGCCGCCCTCCAGGAAAAAGCCCGGCTGGTGGACCAGTTCAAATCCCACAACGCGGTGCTGCGCAATTCCCTCGCGTTCCTGCCGACCGCCGAAGACGACATCCAGGCCCAATTCAACCGCGTTGAAGATGAAAGCAAGCTGCATGTACAAAGCGTGGCCACCGACACCTACGACCTGCTGCTCAGCAGCCTGGAGTTCGCCCAGGTCACCAGCGATGAGCGGGCGGCGGATATTCTGGTGGGCCTGGGCAAACTGGCGATCAACAAGGAAACCCTGCCCAGTGAGTTTCGGGCGCCAGTCGACATCCTGAGTAATCATATTGAGTTGATCCTGCGCGAGCAGCCGCTGGTCAATGGCCTGCTTGAGCGCATTGCCGCGGTCCCGGTGGCCGAAAGCCTGGAGAACCTGAGCACCCATCTCGACCAGGACCAGCAGGCGTCCGATTGGGTGGACCATCAGTACCATCGCTACCTGCTGATCTTCTCGACCCTGCTGGTGGTGATGCTGCTCTACTTGGCGGTGCGCCTGTTACGCAGTTTCGCCGAGGTCAACCGGGTCAACCGCGCCTTGCAGGCGGCCAACGAAACCTTGGAGCAACGCGTGGAACGGCGCACCCAACAGCTCAAGGATGCCCAGAGCGAGTTGATGGACAGCGCCCGCCAGGCCGGCATGGCCGAGATCGCCACCAACGTGCTGCACAACGTCGGCAACGTGCTCAACAGCGTGAATATCTCCGCCGACCTGGTCGCACGCAAACTGCGCAGCAGCAAAGCCCAGGGCTTGGGCAAAGCCATGCAGTTGATCAATGAGCACCCGCACGACCTGGGCACCTTCCTGAGCGAAGACGAAAAAGGCAAGTTGCTGCCCAACTACTTGAACCAACTGGTGGACGCCATTGCCGTTGAACAGCAAGGCATGGCTGAAGAACTGGCGCAACTGAGCAAAAGTGTCGATCACATCAAGGACATCGTTTCCACGCAGCAATCCTATGCCGGTGTCGCAACCCCGCTGGAGCCGGTCCAGATCAGTACCTTGATGGAAGATGCCTTGCGCATGAACGCCGGCGCACTGAGCCGTCACCACGTCACGGTGGTCAAGGAGTTCGCGCCGGTACCGGAGGTGATGGGCGACAAACACCGGCTGCTGCTGATCATGGTCAACCTGATCAGCAACGCCAAGTACGCCATGTCCAACCTCAGCGACCGGCCACGGCAGATGACCCTCGCGGTCCGGACGCAGGGTGACGACATGCTGGAGATCAGTGTAAAAGATGAAGGCGAAGGTATACCGGCCGAAAACATGACGCGCATCTTCACCCACGGTTTCACGACCCGTAAGGAAGGCCATGGTTTCGGCCTGCACAGTTGCGCGCTGGCCGCCGTTGAGATGAACGGCCAACTCAGTGCCCACAGCGATGGGCCAGGCCAAGGCGCGGTCTTTACCCTGAAAATCCCTCTTACTCCTGCCGGAAGCCCCGCATGAACCAGCCTCCCAACCGGCGCATCCTGTTGATTGATGACACGCCGTCGATTCACGAAGACTTCCGTAAAATCCTGATGCCGCAGGATGACTCCAACCAGGCGCTGGATGACATGGAATCAGCGTTGTTTGGCGACACGAGTAAACCCAAGACGCAGGCATTCGAGCTGCATTCGGCCTATGGCGGCGAAGAGGGCCTGGCGCTGCTGACAACGGCCATGGCCGAACAACGGCCCTACGCATTGGCCTTCGTCGACATGCGCATGCCCCAGGGCTGGGACGGGGCAAAGACCATCGAAGAACTCTGGAAAGTCGCTCCCGACCTGCAAGTGGTGGTCTGCACGGCCTATTCGGATTACTCCTGGGACACGCTGCTGGAGCGCCTGCACGCCCATGACCGCTTGCTGATCCTGAAAAAGCCCTTCGACAATATCGAAGTCCAGCAGATGGCCAATACCCTGGCCAACAAATGGGACATGGCCCGACGCGCCTCGCTGCAAACCGCCCATCTGGAACAGTTGGTGGAGCAACGCACCCAGGCGCTGCAAGTGGAAATCGCCGAGCGCAAGCTCCTCGAAAGCCAGCTGGTGCAGTCCGAGAAACTCGCGTCGCTGGGGCAACTCGCAGCCGGTGTGGCGCATGAGATCAACAACCCGGTGGGCTTTATCTCCTCCAACCTCAGCACGCTCGACAGCTATTTCAACCAGCTGCAACAGATGCTGGACGCCTACCACCATGCCGAAAGCCAGCTGGCGCCGGGGGAAACACTGGATCGGCTCAAGGCTTTACGCACCGAACTGGAGCTGGATTTTCTCAAGGAAGATGTCCCCATCCTCATCCGTGAATCCAAGGATGGCATTGGCCGCGTGGTACAGATCGTCAAAGACCTGAAAAACTTTTCCCGGGTGGATAACGACCAGACCTGGCAATTCGCCAACCTGCAGCACGGCATCGACTCCACGCTGAACATCGTCGCCAGCGAACTCAAATACAAGGCCGATGTGGTCAAGCATTACGCGCCCTTGCCGGAGATCGAATGCCTGGCCTCGCAACTCAACCAAGTGGTGATGAACCTGGTCATCAACGCGGCGCAGGCTATGGGGCCGGAGCGCGGCACGATCACCATCAGCAATGGGGTGGAAGGCGAAAACGTGTGGCTGGAAGTGGCGGACAACGGCTGTGGAATAGCCCCGGAAACCGTGCAGAAGATTTTCGATCCGTTCTTCACCACCAAGCCGGTGGGCGAAGGCACCGGGTTGGGACTGTCACTGTCCTATGGCATCGTCAAGAAACACCGGGGCGATATTTCCGTCAGCAGCGAAGTGGGCAAGGGGACGAAGTTTCGCGTGGTACTGCCGATCCGGCAGACGGCGGCATAGGACGCGCCACGATGACGGTGCTTCTCCTGGCTGAGGGGCATCAGGGCCTGCTATTTGATGCCCAGCGGTTGCTCCAGCAACGAGATCGCTCGTAAGCTTCAAGGCTCTGTAAACCGTGAAAGTCCATAAGAAATACCCGTACAGCACGCAGGGGAGACGATCCCAGTCGCAGCTGTCGTCGATTTTTCTTCAGGCGCAAAACGCCTGGCCGATGAGTCCGAACCCAAGGAACCCCGTATGAGCCTGTCGTTACTAAGCCGTTACGCCTTCTTTGCCGTGTGCGTCATTTTCACCCTCGCCAGCCTCCCCTTTATCGAACACGAATGGTTGTGGCCGATTACCGTGGTCACCGGCCTATTGAGCCTGATCGGTATTTTCGACCTGCTGCAAAGCCCCCACGCCGTGCGCCGCAACTACCCGATCCTGGGCAATATTCGTTATCTGGTGGAAACCATCCGCCCGGAAATACGCCAGTACCTGCTGGAGTCCGACAGCGACGCCCTGCCCTTCTCCCGGGCCCAGCGTTCGCTGGTGTACTCGCGCGCCAAGAATGAAACCGCCGACAAACCCTTCGGCACGCTGATCGATGTGTACCAGTCGGGCTTTGAATTCATCGGCCACTCCATGCGCCCGGCTCCGCTGAGCGACCCCAGCACCTTCCGCGTGATGGTCGGCGGCCCTCAGTGCACGCAGCCTTACTCGGCGTCGGTGTTCAATATCTCGGCGATGAGTTTCGGCTCCCTGAGCGCCAACGCGATCCGTGCCCTCAACCAGGGCGCCAAGCTCGGCAATTTTGCCCATGACACCGGTGAAGGCAGCATCAGCCCCTATCACCGTGAGAATGGCGGCGACCTGACCTGGGAACTGGGCAGCGGCTACTTCGGCTGCCGCACCAGCGACGGCCGCTTCGACCCGGAACGCTTCGCCGTGCAGGCGCAGAACCCGCAAGTGCGCATGATCGAAATCAAGATGAGCCAGGGCGCCAAGCCCGGCCATGGTGGAATCCTGCCCAAGCACAAGGTGACCAAGGAAATTGCCGAGACACGCGGCATCATGATGGGCGAGGACTGCGTCTCCCCGTCACGCCACAGCGCATTCTCCACGCCCATCGAAATGATGCACTTCATCGCCCAACTGCGTGAGCTCTCCGGTGGCAAACCCGTGGGCTTCAAGTTCTGCCTCGGCCACCCGTGGGAATTCATGGGCATTGCCAAGGCCATGCTGGAAACCGGCATTCTCCCGGACTTCATCGTGGTCGACGGCAAGGAAGGCGGCACCGGCGCCGCGCCCGTGGAATTCACCGACCATATCGGCGTGCCGCTGCGTGAAGGCCTGTTGTTCGTGCATAACACCCTGGTGGGCCTGAACCTGCGCGACAAGATCAAGCTCGGTGCCAGCGGCAAGATCGTCAGCGCATTCGACATCGCCAGCGTGCTGGCCATCGGCGCCGATTGGGCCAACTCGGCGCGAGGCTTCATGTTCGCGATTGGCTGCATCCAGTCGCAAAGCTGCCACACCAACAAATGCCCGACCGGCGTCGCCACCCAGGATCCGCTGCGCCAACGGGCACTGGTGGTGCCGGACAAGGCCCAGCGCGTATTCAACTTCCACCGCAGCACGCTCAAGGCACTGGCGGAAATGCTCGCGGCGGCGGGTCTCGAACACCCGTCGCAACTGTCGGCCAAACACCTGGTGCGACGCATGTCAGCGACGGAGATCAAGCTGTTCTCACAGCTGCATGTATTTCTCAAGCCTGGTGAGCTGCTGACGGGTGAAGTGAACGGCGAGTTCTATTCACGTATGTGGCAGATGGCGCGGGCGGATAGTTTTGAGCCCAATGAAGTCGAGGCTGCGTGATATCCCCAAGGCCTGCCCGACATCGGGCAGGCTTTACATTCAGTAATAACCAGCCTTTGCAATCACTTACAAATACCGCCACCCTGCGCCCGCCCGACGTGCGGCGTACGACAACACGCGCGCTCGCCTGTCTTCATTAAACCTATTGTTCAAGAGCCAGCCGCCATGCTGAACGGACGCGACCCGCGCATCGATTTTTTTCGGGGCCTGGCGTTGATCTTCATTTTCTGGGATCACGTCCCCCACAACCCACTCGGCCAGATCACCTTGCGCAACATCGGTTTCAGCGATGCGGCGGAGGTGTTTGTGTTCCTCGCCGGCTACGCCGCCGTATTGGCCTACGGCAAGATCCTGCAACGTGATGGCTATTGGTTCGCCTCGCTGAAAATCCTGCGCCGAGCCTGGGTGCTGTACGTGGTGCATATTTTCTTGTTGGCCATGCTGATGGGCATCGTGTTCTTCGCCAACAGCCATGTGGAGACCCGCGACCTGGTCCAGGAGATGGGCCTGACGCACTTCATCACCCATCCGCAACAGGCACTGACCGACGAGCTGCTGCTGCGTTTCAAGCCCAACCTGATGGACCCGTTGCCGCTCTACATCGTGCTGCTGGCCGGCCTGCCGCTGGTATTGCCGTTGATGCTGCGCCGGACTTGGGCCGTAGTGGCGCTGTCCGCCACGGTGTACCTGCTGGCGCCCTGGATGGGCTGGAACCTGCGGGCGATTGCCGATGGCGTGTGGTATTTCAACCCGGTGACCTGGCAGTTCCTGTTTGTACTGGGCGGCGCGGCGGCGATCTACAGCCAGAGGCTTGAGCCCACTCAACCGCGACCGTTGTTGCAGCAACCCGTGTTTGTGCTGGCGGCGCTCTACGTGCTATTGGCCGGGGTTCTGACGTTGTCCTGGCGCTGGCCTCAGGTGCACGACGCCTGGGTGCCCGCTGCCCTCAGCGACCTGATCTACCCCATCAGCAAGACCGACCTGTCACCCGTGCGCCTGGTGCATTTCCTGGCCCTGGCCTACGTGACCGCCAAGTTGCTCCCGACCACCGGCTGGACGCGCAACTGGCCGGCCGAACAGGTGTGCCGCATGGGCCGTTACTCGCTCGAAGTGTTTTGCCTCGGTGTGTTGCTCGCGCCGTTGGCAGACATGCTTAACGCACTCATGGGCGACACCCTGCTCATGCAATTACTCACCGCCATCACCGGCATGCTGCTGATGGGAGGCTTGGCCGCCTGGATGGAGTTCAACAAACGCCTGGACCAGCGGCCGTTCGTCCACACGCTCGCACGGTAGCCGCGCCAATCGCCCCGTGCCGTTCACGCAAGCTATATAGGTAGCGCCAGCGAACGGTACGGGGATGCTTCCATTTGCCCTCCACTTAACAGTGAAAGGAAATGGTCGATGCCTACCCATCCACCGCTCAATGAATTGTCGGGCGAGCTGCAAACCAGCGAATCCTGGGCTCGCCAAGAGACCCTGGAAATGCTCCGCGAAACCTTCGCACGCTCCATGAGCAGCCTGAGCCATGAGCAACAACGCGACTACGTCAAGCTGCAACGCGAAGCCCACAAGGCCCTGCTGGCCGTGGACGCGCAAAACGCCAAGCTGATCAGCGACTTCAAGGCCAGCGGCTTGGCCCAATTGCGCAGCCGCATCGGCGGCCAGGACCCCGAAAAGGCCTACCTGCACACCCGCTACCTGGAAGAGTTGCAAGCCCCCCTGCCCTGGGAACCGCGCACCAGTGCCATGAACGATGGGCGAGGCGCACGCCGTTTTCGCCGGGCCTACGATACGTGGAAATACCGTGCCCACCATTCCAGCCTGTCGTTGTGGGATGCGGCCTGTCTCAACTTCGACTTCACCACCAGTCATTCGCCCAAGGCGGGGCAAACCTTTGTCGATGCATCGTCGCTCAGTGGCGTGGACGACCCGGATCTGACCGTCGAAAAATTCATCCAGATCAGCCGCGACCTCGACCTCGGCGGCCAACTGCAAACCACCCTTAACGACGCCCTGCGCAAAGGCGGAAAACTTCAGACTCTGCTGCTGGCCAGTGCGCGTGCCAGCCTGGCGTTCGAAGCCCTGGAGGCGTATCGCAACCGGGCCAGTACCGGCGTGACCCGTGAGCTCTACGATAAGCTTAGCCAGGCCATCGACGGCAGCGGCCCCGCGCTTGAATTCGAGACGTTCAGCGTCCGCACCGGCAAAACCATTGCACTGCCCTTGCTGATGATCCGAGTAGCCAGCCTGGGCGTCGTCTCCTACTTTCCGTTCCGCCCCGACGGTGCCTTGCGCTATCACGTGGACGCCAACAGCGCCAACCAGACATTTGTGCAGCAACTCAAAGACAGCCACCGCAAGGGCGACCTGGGCTGGTTTGCAAGGCAACTGCCCACCCCCGAACTGCGCGGGTTCCAGAAGTTACTCAAGGATGAACCGCGCCCGCCGGGCCTGAACCCGTTGGCGGGGTTCCTGTATGACACCTTTCATCGCCTGTTTCCCGAACGTACTCTCGACAGCCTGCGTTTTAGCGCCGACCCCAAGCAAAACCGCAAACACACCCTGGTCGAAGCCCTGACCCAGCGCCAGGTGAAACGCTACCGGGCTAACCTTTCAACCCTCGCCACCGCCCGCTCGGAGCGCGACCTGCAAGCGGTGATCGACGGTGCAGCGGCGATCGCCGATGAAATTCTGCAACTGCTGCTGACCCCCGTGCCAGGTGGCGTCAGCGGGTTGAACCGGGTCATGCAGGCGGTAGTGTTCGGCAGCTTGGGCTACAGCCTGATCACCGGCATCAACGAAGCGGCCAAAGGCGAAGCCAGTCAGTTCGCGGCGGCGCTGAGCGATGTGGCCGACCTTGCGGTCAACGGCTTGTTGATCACCACCGCCGGGCGTGTGCACCGGCAACGCCTGGAGCAGTTGATCCAGCGATTGGGCCAGCCACGCAAAGTCATGCGCAGCGACAGTACCTATGAACTGTGGACACCGGATATTCGCCCTTACGCGGTGCCGGACCAGAACCTGCTCGACGGCCAGCGCATCAGCCCACAAGGCACTTACACGATCAAGGGTCACCAGTACGCCTGGCTCGAGCAAAACGGGCAACGGCAGGTGGTGGAGGTCGACTACGACGCCCGGGCCATGCGCTGGAAAATCAAGCACGGCGATGGCACCGCCTACGCCCCGACGATTGTCTTCGAGCCGGCGCAACAGGTCTGGGTGCTGGACCTGCAAGATGCCCATACCCTCTCGGACCGCCAATTGACCGAGCGCATGCTGCCCAACGGCACCCATGCGCTCACCGATGCCGATATGCACACGCTGCTGCGCAGTACGGCCACCACGCGCGCCATTCTGGACCGCGTGTGGTCGGGCAGCCCTGCCCCCATCACCCTGACTGAAGGGGTACGTCGCCTGCAGGCGGACCAGTTGATCAACCAACTGATCAACCACTTTCACCGGCGCGGACATTGGCCGCCGCATGCCAACAGCCTGGTACTGAGCCTGTTGACTCAACTGCCGGATTGGCCGGCGCAGGTGCTGATCGACGTGTACGACCCGTACGGCACGCCGCTCGAAAGCTACGCCAAAAGCGACCCACCGCCGGCCACATCACAGCGCATTACCCTCACGCGCCGCGATGACGGCACCTACAGCGCCTTGGGCGACACCGGCAGCGGCGCCGTGACCCAGGAGCCCTTGTTTGAATTGATCCTGCGCGCGCAACCCGCCGCCTCGGTACTGGGCAAAGAAGGCAGCCCCAACCTCACCGAAGCCCAGCGCATCGCCCGGATACGCCTGCAAATCAGTGAACTGGCGCAAGCGCGGCGAATCGACCTGTTCAGCGCCCTGACACGCTACTCAGGCTTTGCCCGCCATGAAATCGCAGCCACCGATACCGCCAGGGTGTTTGTTCCGGTCAGGGCCGCGCGGCCGCGGGTGGAAGTCACCCCGGTGTTGAAAAAACTGCGTGACCTGTACCCCCCCTTGAGCTCGGCCAACCTTGATCAACTGCTGCGCGACCAGCGCTTCAGCAGTACCGAGCGGGCGCAGTTCCTGCAGGATGGCACGCTGCCCCATGTGCTGCGTGAACACCTGGAAAACCATCGCACGGCCCTGCGCATCGACGCCGTGATCGATGGTTTGTATCACGCCAGGGCTTTCGATGCGGACACCGATCTATGGGCACGGGAGTTTGCCTCCAGCCTGATCCGCAACACCCTCAAGCGGCACTTCGTAATCACCGAGATCGACGACAAGCCGTATGCCAACAGTGGCCCGGATGACACCACCGTGGAGTTGCGGCACCACGGCGACGGCCATTACCAGGCCTATGACATGCGCAATGCGGGCCTGATCCCGGTATCGCCGAGCGTCGACAGCTTCTACCTGGCCATCGGCTCAGTGCTGCAACCCCACGAACGGCTGAAACTGGGCATGACCTCAGACACCGATGCCCAGGGTTTGCGCAACACCCTTGGCGACCTGATGAGCGCCCAACGCAGCCCCGAAGGCTATATCACCCTGCTCGATCAGTCGTTGGGCCAGTACGCGCAAAGCGTAGTGCTGCCCGCCAACCTGTTACCCGACGCCCTGGGCCTTTACGAACTCGACGGGCAACAGCTGTTGCCCCTGTATGGCTCGCTATACCCGGTGACCTATGACCACAACCGGCTCAAATGGCGGCTCAAGCACCCGCAAAAAGTCGGTGTCGACACGCCCCGCCTGGAGCACAATCGCCGCGGCGCGTGGCGGTTTTCCAGCGAAAACCCACTGTCCTGGGACGACCACCACCTGCTCTATCGCCTCGGCAGCGAGGACTTCAACGTCGACCAAGCCACCGCGCAACACATCCTCAAGCTCACCGACACCCCGTCGCGGGCCTTGCGTGAAGTGCACAGCGCCGGCCTGGCTCCCCCTCCGTTGCTGACCGATACCAGCAAGCGCTTTCGCATCGAGCGCGAGATCCTGCACTTCATCCGCGCCATGACCACCTACACGGCCAGCCGCAGTGCACGGGCTTCGCTGCAATTGCTGTTGGTCAGCGCCTTGCCCGGATGGCCGCGCAGCCATGCCTTGGAAGTGGTCGACAGCCACGGCAAGGTGCTCGGACAGTACCCGAGCCAACTCAACCCCGACGCCGAGAAGATCCGCATCAGCGAGACCGACAGCCACGGCCCCGAGCCGCTGAAAAATATCGTATTGAACACCGCCTTGATCGAGGCACTGCTCGGCGAACTGCCCGCGACCCAGCAGGAACGGTTGTTCAAACTGGCGAAGAAAATCGCCGAGCATGCTCATCAGGAACGCGCTCAGCTATTCGATATCCTCTACCGCCAGAGCGAACAGAGCGGCACGCGCCTGGAAAAGCGCTTGCAGAACCATCATCCGGCACTCCCCATCAGCGCGGCCAAGGCGATTCTGGAGCATGCCAGCCGCCAGGAACTCAAGCAGTTGCACGATCACGACGAGGTCGGCCTGCGCCTGGCAGAACAGGCGCGTCTGACCGCCCATGATGTGCGCCTGAACCGCGCCTTCGAAGGTTTGTACCTCACGACCCTGGCCAACCCCGACAGCGCAAAGATCATCCTGCATTTGCTCAAGAGCGTCCCCGGCTGGCCAGCGGCCCTGCGCCTGGATATCCACGCAGGTACGCCTAAAGGGCGCTTGCTGGAGCATGCCGGGATCCTCGACGGCAATGATCGTCGGGTGCTGGTGAAGATGGACAATGGCTATCGGGCCTACGACGGCATGGGCCAGGCGCTGGGAGAAACCACCGACCTGCTCGGGGGCGTCGCCGACCTGCTGTCCGAAACTGAGCGCCAAGCCCTGGGCATTGACGACAGCGGTGACTTGACCCCATTGCGGCACCGCCTCGCTGACCTCGCGCTGGGCCAACGCGTGGCGATCAAGGCCCTGCTCGATCTGCCGCATATTCCGTACTGGCTGCAGCCGCCGATGGCGGTCAACAGTTCATTCACGGCCTACCCGTTTACCTTGAGCGACCTATGGCCGTTCCATGCCCGCCAGCCGGTGGATCTGGTCAGCAAGGTTCGCGAGATCTACACCAGTTTCAGCGTGGCCAAAGCCAACGCCCTGATTGATGCTCTGGGCATGAGCGAACCCGCCGCGTTGCTCGAACTGGAGCGGCGCAAGGCCGAATACCAGGCCTTGGATTACGGCCTCACCCGCTGGGCGGAATCGCCCCACGCCAACGACGACCCCGCCACCGACCCCTTGGGCATGAACCTCGGCCAGCGGCGCTACCTGGTCGAACAGATCCGCAGCGCGTGGCGTCAGGAAACCCGCGTACTGTATGCCGACGGCCTGCTCGACGTGCACGTGCTCAAGCTGCAACTGGGCGACAACGACTTGCCCGACACCGATTTTCTCCTGGGCACCCAGGGCTTTGCGCATATCGATTACCTGCATATCGCCGGCGATACCTTCCCGGCCACCGGTAATGCGTTTCTGAGCAAGTTCGCCAACCTCAAGTATCTGAAAATCGACTGCATGCTCACGGAGCTGCCCGCCAGCATCACCGCCATGACCCAGTTGGAACAGTTGTTCCTGGCGGACAACAACATCGTGCTGACCGACGAATCCCGGCAACGCCTGGGCACCCTGACCCGCCTGGAAGAACTGCACCTGGATAACAACCCATTGGGCCTGCCACCGGATATCAGCAGCATGCCGAGGCTGACGGTTCTGTCACTGCGCAATACCGGCCTCACTCAATGGCCAATAGGTGCCGAAACCCGCGACGACCTGGGTGCGTTGATGCTTCAGGAAAACCGTATTACCACGCTTCCCGACGCGTTGTTCAACACCAGCATGGCCCACACCAATCGCAATACGGTGTTGCACGACAACCCCTTGGACGCCGACACGCTGGCCCGGATAAACGACTACTACGCCCAGACCGGCGTCAGGCTGGGCGGCCCCTTGCCAGGCATCCAGCATCAACAGAACGTGCCGGCAGACTTGAATGATTGGCTCACCGGCATCCCTGCTGCCGAACATGCGGCCTGCAAGAAACTGTGGAGCCTGTTGAAGAGCAACGAGGACGCGAGCTCCGATGACGCATTTCGCGTACTGAAGGACCTGACCCAGTCTTATGCTTATGTAAAGAACGAAACCTCGAAAAAAGCCCTGACCCAACGGGTGTGGCACCTGCTGAACGCCATGGGCGATTCCACCGAGTTACGTAACGACGTATTCCTCAACACCTACCTGGCAGGCACCTGTGGTGATGGGGCGATCCTGGCCTTTATCGATATGGAGATCCGCCACCTGCGCTACATGGCCAAGGCGCAACCGAACATTGCCATGGCCGAACGCGAACTGCTGGCTTTGGCGCAAAGCCTGTTCTACCTGCGCACACTCGACCAGTTCGCCGAGGACCATCTGAAATCACTGCGCGAGGCCCAGGTCGATCCTGACGATGCCGAGGTGAAGCTGTATTTGCGCATGAGCCTGGCAAAGGAGTTCAACCTGCCGGTGCATCAGGAAGAGTTGTTGTATTCGGCACGGGAGTGGGTCAAGTCCAGGGATATTGCCAATGCCCGGCAGAAGCTGCGGGACATCAGCAAGACCGACGCGCCGCAAACCTCTTTATTGCAGGAAGACTTCTGGCTCGAATACCTCGCCCGCAGCTACCCGGAGCCTTTCAGCACCATTGACACCATCACCCGGCACCAGGTGAATGCGTTGAACCAGGCAGTGGAGGACAAACGCTCCGACACCTACCTGGACCGACGCCAGTCGATTACCGACCAGGAAACTGCCGAACGTGAACGCCTGATCCGTCAATTGACCCAGGCGGCACAACTGGCCAACCAGAGACGCAGCTAACGCCAGGGGAGCGAACTCGCTCCCCCGCACTAAACGGAGCGTGGCACACCCTCACTCGCGTCGGTCGGCTGCAACTTGAAGGCATAGAACACAAGCGTCAGCAGCACCAGGAACACCGGCCCCACATACAGCGCCACGCGGGTGTCCGGGAAGTACGCCATCAACCCCACGACCAACACCAGGAACGCCAGCGCCAGGTACGAACTGACCGGGTACAACCACATGCGGTATTTCAACCCGGCCAGTTCTGCGGCGCTCAAGCTTTTACGGAATTTAAGCTGGGCCAGCAGGATCATCAGCCAGGTCCAGATCGCGCCGAAGGTGGCGATGGAGGTGACCCAGACAAAGACTTTCTCCGGCACCAGGTAGTTGAGCAACACCCCCAGCAGCAGCGCGAAGATCGACAACAGCAAGGCGCGACGCGGCACACCGTTGTTCGAGGTCTTGGCGAAGGTCGCCGGGGCCTGGCCGTTCTGCGCCAGGCTGTAAAGCATGCGCCCGGTGCTGAAGATACCGCCATTGCACGACGACAGGGCCGCGGTGATCACCACAAAGTTGATGATGCCGGCGGCGGTCTTGATACCCAGGCGCTCGAAGGTCATCACGAACGGGCTGCCTTGGGTACCGATCGCATTCCACGGGTAGATCGACAGAATCACAAACAGCGCCCCCACATAGAACAGCAGGATGCGCCAGAACACCGAGCCGATTGCGCTGGGGATGGTCTTCTGCGGGTTCTTCGCTTCACCGGCGGTCAGGCCGATCATCTCCACGCCCAGGTAGGCGAACATGACCATTTGCAAGGACATCAGGACGCCCTGCACGCCATTGGGCATAAAACCGCCGTGGGCCCACAGGTTGGAAATACCCAGCGCCACGCCATCGTTGCCGAAGCCGAACGCAATGATGCCGACGCCGCCGATGACCATCGCAATGATCGTGACGATCTTGATCAGGGCAAACCAGAACTCGAACTCACCGAACGCCTTGACCGCGATCAGATTGATGGTGCCCATGCTGATCAGCGCCGCCAAGGCCCAGATCCAGCGCGGCGTATCGGGGAACCACACGCCCATGTACACCGCGACCGCCGTGATTTCCGCAACACAGGTCACCAGCCACAGGAACCAGTAGTTCCAGCCGGTCAGGAAGCCCGCCAGCGGGCCGAGATAATCCTGTGCATAACGGCTGAACGAACCGGCGACAGGGTTGTGCACGGCCATCTCGCCGAGCGCACGCATGATCACCAGGATCGCCAGGCCGCCGATGATGTACGACAGCATGATCGCCGGACCGGCCATTTCAATGGCCTTGGCCGAACCCAGGAACAGACCGACGCCGATGCAGGCGCCGAGTGCCATCAAGCGAATATGTCGCTCACCGAGTTCGCGTTTGAGCGGGCCGCCTTGAGCGGTCTCGCCATGGGGCAGGGGGTTGCCGACTGGCATAGGGATACAACCTCATCTTGTTATTGGATAGCCCGTCGCGTTTCACACGCCGTTGCCGGTGAGGCCAGGCGGAAATCGAAACCGGGGCCGTCTCATGAACAGCCCCGCCTTGCAGGGCAAGACGATGGGCCGTGCAGTATAAAAAGCCTCGACCAGTGCCTTTCACTGTAAAAGCCAGTCAATTTAGTGGAAGCGCCCACAATAATGCAATTTCACAGGCGCATATGACCTATACCCGGCGACTAATCGCCGCAGCTGCAGTCGTTCACTCAAGGGCGGATTCAGAAGCTTCCCACGCAAAAAACACAATTTCCTCACATCAAGCCCACACCGTCTAAGCTTCAAACAAGTCCGATCAATCTGCGTGAATGGATCAATCGACTATGGGCGCACTGTGGCAAACCGAATCGACCAAGGCTGCGAAACTACAAGGCAGTTCGGAACCAGCGCCTTTACCCCAAAATAAACCCAGGCCCCGCTACGGGCGCCGGCTGTTCTGGCTGATCGTGCTGATGGCGTTGGTGGCCCTGGGCTTTGCCGCTGCCAGAGAGATGCGCACTTCACGCCTGCAAGCCGAGCAATTGAGCAGGCTGGCCAACCAACTGACCTACCGACTGGCCGACGGTCCCAGTGATGCCATCGTGTACCCAGGCCCCGGACCGTTTGATCGACGCCTGGGCTACAGCGACCTCGACGACTTCCTGGCCCGCTTGCTCAAACGCGGTTACGTCGTGCAATCCCAAACGCGCTTCTCCCCCCAATTGATGGATTACACCCGCCAGGGGCTGTTCGTGCCCTACGCGGAAAAAATCCAGGCCGGTTTGTCGCTCACCGATTGCCAGGCGCTGCCGCTGTACCAATACACCTACCCGCAACAGCTCTACGCCAGCTTCGCCGGCATTCCGCCGCTGGTAGTCAACAGCCTGCTGTTTATCGAAAACCGCGACCTGCTCGACCCCGCCGCCCCACAGGCCAACCCCGCCGTCGACTGGCCGCGCTTTGCCAAGGCGGCCTGGTCGCAAGTGGCCAAGACCCTGCACCTGCCCGGCCAGAGTGCCGGCGGCAGTACCCTGGCGACCCAGTTGGAAAAGTACCGGCACTCCCCGGACGGCCTGACACTTTCCGGCGCGGAGAAACTGCGGCAGATGTTTTCCGCCGGCGTACGGGCTTACCAGGCGGGACCTGACACCGCGATCGCACGGCAGAATATCGTGCGCGACTACCTCAACAGCGTGCCGTTGTCGGCCGTGCCGGGGCACGGTGAGGTGCACGGCCTGGCCGAAGGTTTGCGGGTGTGGTTCGGCGCCGATTTCAACCAGGTCAACCAGGCGCTGGTGGGCAATGACCTGCAAGCAAAAGCGCTGGCATTGCGCGAGGTGCTGGCGCTGATCATCGCCCAGCGCCGCCCTTCACATTACCTGGTCAAGGGGCGTGACGAACTGGCGCAACTCACCGACAGCCATCTGCGATTGCTGGCCCAGAACGGCGTGATCGACGCGCCACTGCTCAACGCGGCCCTTGGCGCCACGCTCAGCTATCGCGACTGGGTGCAACAACCCACGGTGCAACCGATTGAAACCAACAAGGGCATCAGCGTCGCGCGCAGCCGGGTTGCCGCGTTGCTCAATCGCCCGCTGTACGACCTCGACCGCCTGGACCTGTCGGCGACCAGTACCTTGCAAGGCACCCTGCAGACCCAGGTCAGCGATTACCTCAAGCACCTGGCCGACCCTGACTACGCACGCCAGCTCGGCCTGCTCGGCGAGCGCCTGCTGACCGCCGCCAGCACGCCTCAAGTCCGCTACAGCTTTACCCTGTTCGAGCTGACCCCGGACGGTTCGCGGGTCAGGGTACAGACCGATAACACCGACCAGCCTTTCGATATCAATGAAGGCAGCAAGCTGGAGTTGGGCTCCACGGCCAAGCTGCGGGTGCTCACCACCTACTTGCAAATCGTCAGTGAGCTGCATGATCAATACGCGGCGCAATCCCCCGCCGCGTTGAAAAAAGTGCCGATCAACGATCAGGACCGCCTCAGCCGGTGGGCCATCGACTACCTGATCCAGACCCCGGACAAAAGCCTGGAAAAAATGCTCGACGCCGCCCTTGACCGCACCTACTCGGCCAACCCGGCAGAAGGTTTTTTCACCGGGGGCGGCCTGCATCACTTCCACAACTTTCGCAGCCAGGACAACGGCCGCAGCCCCACCCTGCGCGACGCCTTGCGCGAATCGATCAACCTGCCGTTCATTCGCCTGATGCGCGATATCGTGCGCTATACCACCTACGCAGGCCCCAACAACAGCGCGCAGTTGCTCAAGGACGACAACGACCCTCGGCGCCAGGAATACCTGGCCAGATTCGCCGACCGCGAAGGCACCGCGTTCCTGCTCAGGTTCTGGAAGAAGTACCAGAAAAAAGACACCCAGGCCCGCCTCGATACGTTCCTCGACAGTGTCCGTGCGACGCCGATCCGCCTGGCGGCGGTGCATCGTTACCTGCTGCCCGAAGCGAGCCAGGAAAGCTTCAACCGCTTCGTGCGCTCGCACCTGGCCGGCAGCAAGGACGCCGGCAAGCTCAGTGACGAGCGCCTGGCCAAGCTCTATCAGGACTACCGCCCCGGCAGCTATGACTTGCCCGACCAAGGCTTCATCGCCAAGGTCCATCCACTGGACCTGTGGCTGCTCGGCTACCTGCTCAACCATCCCGACGCGACCTTCGGCGAGGCCGTGAAAGCCAGCCAGTTCGAACGCCAGGAAGTCTACAGCTGGCTGTTCAAGAGCCGCCATCAAAGCGCCCGCGACAGCCGCATTCGCACCATGCTGGAGATCGAGGCGTTTCTCGATATCCATCAGCGCTGGCAGGCGGTCGGCTATCCCTTCGATCACTTGGTGCCCTCCTTGGCAACCGCCATCGGCAGCTCCGGTGACCGACCTGCGGCGCTGGCGGAACTGATGGGCATCATCCTCAACGACGGCGTGCGCTCCAAGGTGCTGCGCATCGACAGCCTGCACTTTGGCGCCGACACGCCCTATGAAACCCGCCTGATCAACGACCCCGCGCCCGGCAAGCGGGTCATGCCGGTGGCTGTGGCGCAAGCCCTGCGCGGCGCGCTGTCCCAGGTGGTGGATGCGGGGACGGCAAAACGTGTCTCCGGCAGTTTCAAACTGGCCGACGGCACCCCGCTTGCCATGGGCGGCAAGACCGGTACCGGCGACAACCGCATCGAAGCCATCGGCGCCGGCGGCCGGGTGATCAGCTCCAAGTCGATCAACCGCACCGCGACCTTTGTGTTCTACCTGGGCAACAGCCATTTCGGCACGCTGACCGCCTTCGTCCCTGGCCGCTCGGCGGAACACTTCACCTTCACTTCGGCCTTGCCGGTGCAAGTGCTCAAAGGCATGGCGCCGATCCTGATGCCGTACCTGCAACCGGGTAGCCATACCCAATGCGTGCCGGCCGCAGAAAATCGCCAGGCCATAGGCGAAGCCGGCGCAAGGCCCTGGGGCTCGGCAAGCGCTTACAATCCCGAGTCCCACACGACGGTGGCCGTGCCTGAGTAGGCGCTGCCCCCCCCGTGATCGAGCATCTGCGACACGCTGTCGGCCTTGATCTCAAAGTGCAGGGTGCTGGGCTTTCGGGCGATATACCGGGTCGGCTGGAACAACTGGGTGCCCACACCGTCCAGGCGCAAGGGCAGCCGGTTGACCGGGCGCCCGACGCTGTCGTTCAACCCGACGGGCAAGGTGACGGCGACGTCCAGCGGGACTTGATGGCCGGCGGCGTTGCGCATACTGCAGGTATTACCCATGGGCTCGCCGCATTCCAGGGTCATCTTGAATGGCGAGCTGGCCCACAGGTTGACAGTCTGGTCACGGAACAGGCGCGTGGGTTTGCGTCCGTTTTTCAACCACGCCTGCCAGCCCTCCTGGGGTTCGAGTTGCACACGGTTGCCACCCGGCGGCACCTCGACCTTGAGGTGGTGATCGACGTTAAGGGTGAAGTTAAAAGTGAAGAGCGTGTCGTTGGGTATCATCACATCGCCAAAATCAAAGTCGCCGTTCGGGCCGACTGTGTAGGTCAGGCTCCCGGTATATACCCCGGATGCCATCGTCATCGGGTTCGGCGTTCTCAGGGCATAGGCGTATTCGGTCATTCGATACATGAACAGCGTGACATCCGTACCTGGAGCGCGGTTACAGACACCGGCATTTTCAGGCACCAACCAGAAAAACAGGAAATAGGCGGACGAAGGTGACAACCAATTGATTCCCTCACAGGGTGACGGTGCGTAGTACCACTGGCGATACCAGTCCAACTTACCCTCCTGGGTCCATGCGTAGGTGTCAGGTCGGGTATCAGCGCGATGTCCAATCCCGGCGATACGCATCTGTACGACTTCGGCGACACCGGTGTCCTGATGCGTGACCTGCACGTCGCGCCATTCAGACGGCAACTTCCACATCGCGCCTTGACGCGGGTTTACATGGTTGGCCAGGATCGGCGCTATGGAAGTCGCGGTCAGATCATTGGTGCGGATGGTAAAAATGCCCATGGCCTTGCAGCGTGCAGGGATATGCCAGGCACAGATACCGCTTTGCTCAGTGGTATTGACGAACTCTTTGAGCGTGGGGTTGGATGGGTCAGGCCGAAACACAGCGGTAATGTCTTGGGTCAATGCTTGCGCGGCCAGCGGTAACAGCAACGCCAGCGCACACACGGCGCGGATAATCAACTTCATCAAAGAAACCTCATGAGCCCGGCGCAGTAGCATCGAACACCACCCGCACCGTGCCGTAGTAATTGCCGGGAAGGTAGTCGTCGGCGGGTTTGATCGCGACGATTTCCAGCGGGACGCGCCTGCCGGGCTTGGCTTCAGCGGTGGACACCACTTCGCTGCGGTCCAGGCTCAATTCCTGCCGGTTGAAACTCACACGCAGGTCGATACGGTCGCTGCCGTTGTACAGGAATGGCTGTTCCTCAAGCCGTGCACCAATGGCACCGCCGATATTTTTCACATCGAACTGCGCACGCAGCGGACTCAATTGCGACGACACCGGGTTGTAGTCCAGGCGTTGCTCACGGTGGAACAACTGCGGGTCGACCGGCAGCACATAAAAGTCCGGCGTGGGAATTTCGACAAAAACCTCGAAAGTCTCCCGCTCGAGCGCCGCCCGGTTGGGAGTGGCAGTCAGCAGGCTGACGATGGAGACAGCGGCGCACATCAGTAACTTGAGCATTTTTTGCCTCGGCACGGGATCAACCCTTGATCTCAACGGTTTTCTTCGCGGAGCCTTCGATCAGGTTGAAGCGGTATTCGCGCCCCGCTTCCTTGTCGAAGCTGAAACTGCGACCGGCCATGATGTGGTGCTTGACGGTGGGCCGGCAGTCACGCGGGTCGTCGACCCGGCAGTCCTTGAATTCATCCACCACCACGACGCTGTTGCCGTTGTTGTGCAGGGCGTAGCGCCTGGGGGCGTTATCGGCCTGGGTGTCGAAACGCGTGTTTTTCGGGCGCACGAAAAACACCGTGCCGTAGCCTGCAAGCACCCGCACACCGGCGGCGAGGTTGTCTTTGTATTCGGCGCGCTCTTCATCGGTAAGGGCGAATTCATCTTCGCTCTGTGGCACTACGGGCACGAAGCGCACGCGGAAATATCGCTCCTTGTCGCGGTTGCCCATGAACAGCAAGCGCGTGCCCTGGGTACCGTTGGCCGGCACGATCAGGCGCGCCGGGCTGGCCATCAGGCCGTCACGGGCGGTGCCGCCGGCGTGGTCCTGCAACGGCACTTCCCGGTAGCTGCCATCGGCGGCGTAGATCATCTCGAGAATGTTGACCTTGACGAAAGCCGTGGAGGTGCCGCCGTTGAACACGCGCTTCATATAGGTACTTTTTTCCGCATCCAGGTAGTCGTAGACCACCCCGACATTGATCTGCGGGCCGGCGTGGCTGCCCAGCGAAAACAGCGTGGCGCCTAACAGCATGCAAAAACGTTTCATTGCTTGAACCTCAACGGATAAAGGGTTTCAGCCGGCGGTTTGCGTGCCATGCACCACATCGGCCAGGGTGTCCGGCGTACAACTGAGGTCGCCGATCATCAGCACGTCGCCTTCGCGGCGGGCGGTGCCTGGGTCCACGCGGAACTGGCAGAGCAATTGATTGGCAAAGCTCACTTGCAGGGTGGGTGTACCGGCGTGCATTTCCAGGGAGAAGAACCCGTCCACTTCGCTGACCCCACGGCTGGCATGGTTGATCACGTGATGGCCCTTGAGCGGTTTACCCTGGGCATCGAGCAACCGTCCGAGCACGGTGACGGTTTGCATGACACTGATCTTGCGATAGTCCACCCCGCCCTTGTTCAAGTGGTAGTTGCTGCGCGCCGGCTGGATAGCGGCGGCCGGCGGGTGGTTGCCTTCGAAGTCAAAACTCAGGGTGCTGCTCTTGTAAGCCGTGATCGGCACAAAGTTGCGCCCGGGGCGCAAGGTGGCGCTGCCACCGGCCAGGTCATCGGCGCGCAGGGTGATGTCGTCGAGGTCGGTCTCGACATCCACGATCATCCCGGCCCCTCCGGTGTGGTACTGGCTGCTGAGCACCATGTTTTGCGCGCCTACGGCAACGGTGCTATTGAGGTTCAGGCCGCCGCTGAGCTTGTCGTTGAACGAGGAGCGCTGCAAGAATGCGTCGCCGTAGAGCGCTTCGGTCTGGAAGCTGCTGCGACCGGACAAGCCGACGCCATAGGTGTCCGCCGTCGCCGTGGCCGAGACGCTCTGCAGGAAGTGATCATCCAGACTGCGCTGGTAGGTCAGCGAGCCATTGTTGTCGCGGCCGCCATCGCGCGCAGTGCGTGTGCCGAGGCTGGCCGACCATTGCTCGCCTGGGCCGCCAAGGGCGAGGCTGACGCTGATGTCGACACCCCGGTTACGCTTGTCGCCGGTACTGGCCGTGGCCGGGCGATCGAACACCGAAACACGCCAACTGGCATCGCTGCCCAACACCGTACCGCGCTGGTTCCAGCCCAGGTCCAGGCCGAGACCTTCGATGTTGCCCTGGCTGTAGGAGAGCCGGGAGTTGATCGAACTCTTGTTGCTCAGGCGATGGTTGATCGACAACGACGAATTGCTGGCCTGCCCGACGAAGGTGCTGCGCGGCCGCACACGCGTGCCATCGGGCAAGGTTTCATAGGTGCGGCGCGTGTCGAGCCAGCTGCGGTTGTGGCTGGCCACGAGGCTGCCATGGCCGTAGCTGTACAGGCCCTGGATATCCAGGCCGGTGCCGTGATCCTGGGTCTGGTAGACATTGGCATATACGCTGGTGGCGTTGGCCAGGGTCCAGTCGACCGACACGCCATTTTGCAGCTTCTCGCGCACCTTGCGCGTCGACAAACCCAGGATGACCCGGGGATGGGCCAGGTAGTTGGCGCTGGCACCATAGGTCATGAAGCCGCTGGCCTGTTCGTCCCAGTTGCTCAGCAGTTTGCTCTCGCGCCCGAGGAAGCTGCTGTAACGCCAGCGCTCGTCGGCGTTGCGCCAGTTGTTGGGTTTGTAGACCAGTTCCTGGGTGGTGGAGGTGGTGCGGCCGTCTTCGACCAGGCGCACTTCCACCTCGTAGATACCCCCGGGGAGTGGCCGAGTATCGAGGGTCTGCAACCCGGCTGCCACGGCCTGGCTGTTAAGCAGCAAGCCGTTGCGGTAGATCTCCACCGAAGCCTGGCGGCTGGCGGTGACATAGATCGGGTACACGCTGGGCTTGGGGTTGTTGATCAGCAGGCTGTCGGAGCTGCCATACATCACGCCCACGGCAGTGTCGGGATTGGCGCCGAACGCACGTATCTGTCGGGTCAGACCGTCGGAGCCTGGAGTGAAATAACCCAGGCGCAGGAATTGGCCTTGCAGTTCGCGCTGGCTATAAAGCTCGTGTACAGCGTGGTAAAGGGTGGTGTCGGTGCCGCCGAGGCGTGACAACTGTAGGTTCAACGCCTGGGTCCAGTTGCCCACGCTGGAGCTGGCCTCCAGGCCATAGCGCCCACCGAGTTGCTCCTCGGCGCCACCGTTGAGGTTGAGTTGATTATTCAGGATCAGGCCCACGCTGCCTGTTTCAGGCTGATCGTAATACCGTTTGACTTCGGTACTACGCTCGACGTTTTCGGTAAGGATCGAGACCAACGAATTTTCAATACTGTAGTGCACCGCCAACAATTGCGACGGGCAACTTCGCTCACAACTTCCCAGGGGCATGCCCTGTTGCAGCAGTTGCTGCCACTTATCACGCTCACTGGCTGAAAACTGACTGTCGGCAACATCGCCGAACGCCAGTAACGTGATGCGATCATCCCGACCCAGCACGATCATCGCCTCGCCGAGAAACTGTTGATCGAGTTCGACGCGCACGGCCAGCGGCACATCGAAGAAGTGTTGCTCGAAATCGCTGGGCAACTCCTTGGACTGCAGCAACAGGCTGCGCGGCGTGGTGCCAGGCGCTGAGGGCGCTGCCAGCGCGCTGGCGCACAGCGATAGCGCCAGGGCGCCCGCGATAGGCGTCATCGGAAACATGCACGGAATACTCACTTTTACGGACAGCCGGGGCTGTCAAACGGGGCGGCGGCCAGGACAGGCCACCGCTCCTTCATCAACGCCTGGCGTTCAACCAGGCGCTCCACGACACGACGGCGTTACAGTGCCGGCGCGCGCGGCACAGCGTCGAAGATCACGGTGTAGTTGGCGGTGTACAGGCCGTTCTGGTTGTCCGCCGGTTTGGCCGGAGTAATCACCAGGTCAGCCTGGGTGCCTGGGGTGGATTGCGGGTCATCCACCACTTCTTGCGGTGAGGCGGTCAGCACGACGCCGTTGAAGGTGTTGGTCAGCGCAATACTGTTGCTGCCGTTGTACAGCCCGGCTGCCGTAGGGCCACCTTCAATGTAGGCGTGCACGGAGCCATCGGTATGTTTGACGCTGAAGGTTGCACGTAGCGAGCTCAGCTCACCGCTGACGGGGTTGTAGCTCATGACTTCGTCTTTACCGAAGTTGGGATCCAGCGGCTGGGCGTGGAACTGCTTGGTGGGAATGTCCGCCTTGATCTGGATGGAAGTGCGCGCATCATCCGCGGCAAACGCCAGGGACGAACCCAGTACAGCGGCAACCAGTGGCGAGGCAATGGCGATTTTTTTCAACATGACTGAATACCTGTTTTCTAACTTAAAGGAGTTGGCGTTACAGAACGCGCTTTAGCGTTTCCAATAACGTGCATTGACAACTTCGCAAGTTTCAACGCGACACAAGTATCCCGTGAGTTTTCCAACACGTAAGCAGGTGATTTCCTCGTATCGGGTAGCCCGACAACGATCAAGTCAATAGGAAAAACATAGCACTTTGCCAAAACTTATTAATTAGCTGTAAGAAGAAGACTACGCACAATTAAACGAAAGCTTTTATTAGTGGATCATTCCGTCAGAACAATATTACAACCCGTCATTTATACAACTAAAAAAGTTCTTTCCGGATATGAATTCACGGTGCTGCCACGCGTAAACGCAGCGACAGCGACAGGTAGCCATTCGTCCGAAAGGCTTGTGCTCATCTTAAGATATATCTTACGTTATATCTAACCAAGACGGAGAGCCAGCACATGAGAGAGCATCATCCCCACCACCCCCATCATCACGACGGCTTCGAAAAACGCCCAGGACGCGAACGCGGCGGCCGAGGCCCTCGGGTATTTGCACCCGGCGATCTGAAATTGCTGCTGCCGGCGCTGATCGCTGAGCAGCCGTGCCATGGCTACGACCTGATCCGCCAGATAGAAAGCCTGTTCGATGGCACCTACAGCCCCAGCCCTGGTGTGATTTACCCGACCCTGACCTTTCTGGAAGAGAGCGAACTGATCACCGGCGACACCGAAGGCGGAAAAAAACGCTACACAATCACCGACGCCGGTCGTCTCTTCTTAAGCGAGCAAGCCGTTGCCCTGGAGGGTGTACGCATGCGTCTGGACGTCAGCAAACGTTCGCTTCGTGGTCACGACCGCCCGCCGGAAATCCACGAAGCGGTACACAACCTGCGCCATGCCTTGCATTCGCACCACGGGCGCTGGAGCCCGGAAGAAATCGTTCGTGTCGCGGCGCTGCTCAATGGCACCGCTCAAGCCATTGCCGACGGGAAAGCTCAATGAATACTCAAGCCATCCATCGCGTTACCCATGAAATCAAACGTCGCCGCCTGCAAGTATTGAGGGTGGTGGATATCACCCCGCGCATGCGCCGCATCACCTTGGGCGGCCCCGAACTGGCGGGTTTTGTCAGCCTGGGCAGTGACGATCACATCAAGCTGCTGTTCCCACAGAACGCCGCCGAACAGGCAGCACTGGAGAGCCCGACCTTCACGATCAAGGGCGACGGCCCGCAGCCCGCCATGCGCGACTACACGCCACGGCGCTTCGACCTGAGCATCGGCGAGCTGGACATCGACTTTGTCCTGCATGGTGACGGCCCTGCCTCGACGTGGGCAGAGCAGGCGCAGGTCGGCCAGCACCTCTATATCGGTGGGCCTCGGGGCTCGATGATCGTGCCGGATATGTTCGACAGTTACCTGTTGATCGGCGATGAAACCGCCCTGCCCGCCATCGCCCGCCGCCTGGAAGAACTGCCGGCCGGGCGCCAGGTATTGGCGGTGATCGAGATCGCCAACGCGGCGGAACGGCAACCCCTCGAAAGTGCTGCCGACGTGAAAGTGATCTGGGTGATCCGTGGCCAGGATGACCTGCTGGAAACCGTACGCACGCTGACGCTGCCGAGTGGTTCGCTGTACAGCTTCGTGGCGACCGAAAGCAAACTGTCGCGCCAGGTGCGTCGTGTATTGCTGGACACGCACCGGGTCAATGAAGAATTCCTCAAGGCCGTAGGCTACTGGCGTGCCGACGGTAGCGACGAGGAGTGAATCAGGCGTGGGGCTTGATGAGTCTGTCCAGCCCCACCACCGCCAGCGCGATCGCGACAAACCCCGCCAGAATCCCCCCGGCATTCGCAAACACTTGTGGATAACCCAGGGTGCCGACATCGATGAACGGGTACTGATACTGCCCGAGCAAATCGCCCCGCAGCAGCACATAGCCGAAGTACACCAGTGGGTAGATCACCCAGGCGCCGATATGCCCGAGGCGCAAATGGCCCTTGGGCACGCACCGCCACCAATAGATCAAAAACAGCACGGGCATCACGTCATGCAGCAGTTCATCGGCGATGAATTGAAAGCCTGCAGGGCTCCACAAATGCCGCAGCAACAGGTTGTAGGCCAGGCTGACCACGATGATGCTCACAGCAATCCCACTGCTGACCGTAGGCGCCAGGAAAAACCGCCTGGCCGCTGAATCCCGGTTGACCAGCGCATAGCTCAGCACCACGACCACCAGGGTATTGGTCAGTACCGTGAAGAAACTGAAAAAGTTGATCAACCCGCCCAACAGGCTGGCATCGGTGAGCCAGCGCGAATAGAAAATCAGGTACTGCTGAATCGCCAACCCGACCCAACCGGCCAGTGCCGCCGTGGCCACAAAGCGCTTCATGGGATCAATCCAGCGGGCGTTTGGTGCGCATCAGCTTCACGTACAACCCTTCGACTTTCTCCCGCGCCCATGGGGTTTTGCGCAGGAACGTCAGGCTCGACTTGATACTCGGATCGCTCTTGAAGCAGCGGATATCGATGCGTTCGGCCAGGCCTGCCCAATCGTAATGTGCCACCAGGGTGGTGAGGATATGTTGCAGAGTCACACCGTGGAGCGGGTCATTGCTTGTCGCGGTCATGCCAGGCCTTTTTGCAAAAAGAGAAAACACAGCCGCGCACCTTAGCCGACGAGGCGTACAGGTGGAAGCACTGCATTGAATATAGCCCCCGGAGAAAAGTTCCCGCTATTCAGCCGAAAAAGAGATGTTATATTGTAACTACAAATATCAAATGTAATGATCTCGATACCGTCTTGAACCTGCTCTTTTTCGCTGTTTTGCCAAGGAATGTCCGATGTCCCTCTTCCCTCTCTGGCGCTTGACCCCGCTCGCCGCCGCCTTGTTGATCTGCTCCGAAACCCACGCCCTGGAGCTGCGACCTCAAGTCATCACCGCCAACCCGCTGGGCAGCGAGCAACTCGCTTCGCCCACCACCGTGCTCGCAGGCGACGACCTGACCCTGCAACAAAAAGGCAGCCTGGGCGAAACCCTCAACAAGCAACCCGGTGTGTCGTCTTCGTACTTTGGCCCCGGCGCCAGCCGACCGATCATTCGTGGCCAGGATGGCGACCGCATTCGCATCCTGCGCAATGGCGTGGGCGCGCTGGATGCCTCGTCCCTGTCCTATGACCACGCCGTACCGCTGGACCCGATCAACGTTGATCGCATCGAGATCGTGCGCGGCCCGGCGGCGCTGCTGTACGGCGGCAGTGCCATCGGGGGCGTGGTCAACACGTTCGACAACCGCATCCCCACCGAGGCCATCGAAGGCATCCACGGTGCCGGTGAATTGCGCTACGGCGGCGCCGACACCACCCGCAGCAGCGCGGGCAAGCTGGAGGCCGGGAATGGCACCTTCGCCTTGCATCTGGATGCCAATGCGCGGGAATTCAACGACCTGAAAATCCCGGGTTATGCACGCAGCCGTCACGCCCCTGAAAGTGAAGACGGCCCTGGCAAAGAGGGCCGCCTGGGCAACAGCAGCGGGCGTCAGGACGGCGGTGCGCTGGGGGGGGCCTACACTTGGGACGACGGTTATGCCGGCCTGTCCTACAGCAACTACGACAGCAACTACGGCTCACCCGCCGAGCAGGACGTGCGTATCCGCATGAAGCAGGATCATTACGCCTTTGCCTCCGAGTTGCGCAACCTGCAAGGCCCGTTCAGTTCGGTGAAGGTCGACGCGGGGTATACCGACTACCAGCACCGGGAGATTGAAGGCGGCGAGACCGGCACCACCTTCAAGAACAAGGGCTATGAAGCGCGGGTCGAGGGCCGTCACCTGCCTATCGGTCCGTTCGAGGGTGTGGTCGGTGCCCAGGTGAGTCGCAACGAGTTCTCGGCCCTCGGCGAAGAAGCCTTCGTGCCACAGACCGATACCAACGCCGGCGCGCTGTTCATCCTCGAAGAAATGCAAGCCACCGAGCGCCTGAAACTCAGCCTTGGAGGGCGCCTGGAACACACGCACATCGACCCGGATGCCAAAGGCAACGCGCGTTTCGCCAATGCCGACCACTCCAATGACTTCAACGCGGGCAGCCTGTCATCAGGCGCGGTATATAGCCTCACGCCGGTGTGGTCCCTGGCCGCCACGCTGGGCTACACCGAGCGCGCCCCGACATTCTACGAGCTGTACGCCAACGGCGCCCATGTCGCCACCGGCACTTACGAAGTGGGCGATGCCAACCTGTCGAAAGAAAAAGCCGTGTCCAGCGACCTGGCCCTGCGTTTTGACAACGGTACCCACAAGGGCAGCTTTGGCGTGTTCTACAGCCGCTTCTCCAACTACATCGGTTTGCTGGGCAGCGGTCGCACGCTGAACGATGAAGGTGAAGAAGACGCCGGCGGGATCCCTGAGTACAAATACTCCGGCGTACGCGCACGTTTCGCCGGCTTCGAAGCCCAGGATCACTGGAAGTTGGGCGAAGGTGCCTACGGCAAATTCGCGCTGGAACTGTCGGGCGATTACACCCGCGCCACCAACCTGGACACCGGCGAAGCCTTGCCACGCATCGCGCCGCTGCGTTTGAACAGCGGTTTGCTGTGGGAGCTGGACCGCTGGCAGGCACACATCGATGTGGAACATGCAGCGGGTCAAGGGCGTGTGCCGGCTAACGAAAGCGGCACCGACGGCTACACCACCTTGGGCGCCAGCGCGGGTTACCGCTTCAATGTGGGCGGCAGCGAGTGGCTGGCGTTTGTGAACGGCGAAAACCTGACCAACCAGACCGTTCGCTACGCCAGCTCGATTCTGCGTGATATCGCACCGGCTCCAGGGCGCAGTGTGCAATTGGGCATCCGCACCACCTTCTAAAACCACAGCCAAACCCTGTGGGAGGGGGCTTGCTCCCGATGACGCAGTTCCAGTCGCTGTAGCCAATGACTGAACCACCGCCATCAGCAGCCCCCTTTTTTCATCCTGTTTTTGCAGCGACATTTAGTCACTGTTACCAAAACTGAAACGATGCATCTTGCGATTCGTGCTTTCTCTTGTTTCGCCGCCGCATTATCCTTGCCCGCAATAAACTGAAACGTTTCACGCCTGCGGTCGACCCCATCTTGCCGAATTTTTTCCTTTTTAAAGACAGCGCTGTCTTACCCCGACCTGCGCCTGGGAATAAATCACCCGCCTGTGGATAACCCCGCTGCACCCCAGAAAAACCAAAAACAACGATGAACCAAGCCCGCGCTGAATCGTCATCTACAGTGAAGCACGGGGTTACATAATTCCAACGTAACGGAGAAACACACTATGAGCACTGATGGTGCCTCAAGCCCAAGCCGCCTGCTGCCCAGGCTGCTAGGCGTCTTGCTGCTGATCATGGGCCTGGCCTTGCTGGCCGGTGGCGTCAAGCTGAGCATGCTCGGCGGGTCGCTGTACTACCTGCTGGCCGGTATCGGCATCGCCCTGACCGGCGTGTTGCTGCTGGCTACTCGCCGTGCTGCGCTGGGCCTGTACGCACTGGTGCTGTTCGCCAGCACCGTGTGGGCGCTCTGGGAAGTCGGCCTGGACTGGTGGCAATTGGTGCCGCGCCTGGCGCTGTTGTTCGCCTTGGGCATCGTCATGTTGCTCCCGTGGTTCCGTCGCCCGCTGCTGCGCGGCCAAGCGGCGCCGCTGGGCACTGGGGCACTGAGCGTGGCCGTGGTATTGGCCGGTGCAACGGCGCTGGCCAGCCAATTCACCAACCCGGGTGAAATGGTCAAGACCGGCCAACTGGACCGTGACGCCGCACCTGGCATGGCCAGCGCAGCGCCGAGCCAGGCCGACGGTGAATGGAACTCCTATGGCCGTTCGGCCTTCGGTGATCGTTACTCGCCACTGGCCCAGATCACCCCGGAAAACGCGCACAAGCTGGTGCCGGCCTGGACTTACCGTACCGGTGACATCCCCGGCCCTGGCGACCCCGGTGAAACCACCGCGGAAAACACCCCGCTGAAAGTCAATGGCATGCTCTATGTGTGCACCCCGCACAGCCAGGTGATTGCCCTGGACCCGGACACCGGCAAGGAAATCTGGCGTTTCGACCCGAAGCTGAGCACCGAAGGTGCGGCAAACTTCAAGGGTTGGGCGCACATGACCTGCCGTGGCGTGTCGTATCACGATGACGCCGTGTACGCTTCCGAGCAGAGCCCTACCGGCAGCGCGAGCCCAGCGCCGGTCAGCGCCGTATGCCCGAAACGCATTTTCGTGCCGACTGCCGACACCCGCCTGATCGCCCTGAACGCCGACACCGGCAAGATGTGCGAAGACTTCGGTGACAAAGGCCAGGTCGACCTGCGTGCCAACATCGGCAGCTTCGCTCCAGGCGGTTACTACTCCACTTCGCCTCCGGCCGTGACCAAGAACCTGGTCGTGATCGGCGGTCACGTGACCGACAACGTCTCCACCGACGAGCCAAGCGGTGTGATCCGCGCGTTCGACGTACACACCGGCAAGCTGGTGTGGAACTGGGACAGCGGCAACCCGGACGACACCACCCCGTTGGCCGAAGGCAAAACCTACACCCGCAACTCGCCGAACATGTGGTCCATGTTCAGCGTCGATGAAAAGCTCGGCATGTTGTACCTGCCGATGGGCAACCAGATGCCCGACCAGTATGGCGGCGACCGTACCCCGGCCTCTGAGAAATACAGCGCCGGCCTGACCGCACTGGATATCGACACCGGCCACGTGAAGTGGACCTTCCAGTTCACTCACCATGACCTGTGGGACATGGACGTGGGCGGCCAGCCAAGCCTGATCGACATCAAGACCGCCGACGGCGTCAAGCAAGCGGTGATGGCATCGACCAAGCAAGGCAGCATCTACGTGCTGGACCGCAGCAACGGCCAACCGGTAGTGCCGATCAATGAAATCCCTGTACCGCAAGGCGCAGTGGCCGGCGATCACACCTCCCCGACTCAACCGAAGTCCGACCTGAACTTCATGCCACCGCCGCTCAAAGAGCGCGACATGTGGGGTGTGACGCCGTTTGACCAACTGATCTGCCGGATCGATTTCAAGTCGATGCGCTACGACGGCCCATTCACGCCGCCATCGCTGCAAGGCTCGATCGTATACCCCGGTAACTTCGGTGTGTTCGACTGGGGTGGTATCTCCGTCGACCCGGTCCGCCAGATTGCATTCGTGAACCCGAGCTACATGGCGTTCAAATCGAAACTGATCCCGGCTGCCGACATCGCCAAGCAAGGCCCACGCGTCAGCGAAACCGAAGGCGTGCAGCCGAACAAAGGCGCACCGTATGGCGTGATTCTCGAAGCGCTGCTGTCGCCGATGGGCCTGCCGTGCCAGGCTCCGGCCTGGGGTTACGTGGCAGCGGTCGACCTGACCACCCACCAAACCATCTGGATGCATAAAAACGGCACCGTGCGTGACAGCTCGCCGGTTCCGGTCCCACTGACCATGGGCGTGCCAAGCCTGGGTGGTACGTTCACCACCGCCGGTGGCGTAGCGTTCCTCAGCGGTACCCTGGACCAGTACCTGCGTGCCTATGACGTGAAAAACGGCAAGCAACTGTGGGAAGGCCGCCTGCCTGCAGGCGCGCAAACCACACCGATGACCTACACCGGCAAGGACGGCAAGCAATACGTGCTGGTCATGGCCGGCGGTCACGGCTCCCTGGGCACCAAGCAGGGTGACTATGTGATGGCGTTCAAACTGCCGGACTAAGCAATCCCGGTAGCCTGTGAGAGGGGGCTTGCTCCCGATGGCGGTCTTTCAGCTGAATCTTTTTTGGCTGGCACATCGCTATCGGGAGCAAGCCCCCTCCCACATCGGGCCGCAACGCCGCATCCACATCTCGAACGCCATGGCATTCAACGGCCGGCCGATCAGGTAGCCCTGGGCGGTGTCGCACTTCCATTGCTTGAGCAATTTCAGGCTGGGCTCGAATTCCACGCCCTCGGCGACCACCTTGAGCCCCAGGTTGTGGCTCATCTCGATGGTCGAGCGCACGATCACACCGTCACCGGTGGTGCTGTCGAGGTTGCGCACAAACGATTGGTCGATCTTCAATTCCTGCACCGGCAGGCGCTGCAATTGCGCCAGCGACGAATAACCCGTGCCGAAATCATCCACCGACAAGCTGATGCCGCAACCACGCAGCTGTTCCAGCACGCTGAGCGCCTGCTGCGGGTTATGCATGATCGCGCTTTCGGTGATTTCAAAGATCAGCCGCTCGGCCGCCACCTCGTATTGCATCAGCAAGGCGGTGACGCGGATGGCCAGGTCATCATCGGCCAGATCATCCACGGAAATATTCACCGACACCTGCATAGGCAAGCCCCGTTGCCCCCACTCGGCGATTTGCCGCACTGCCTCTTCGATCACCCACAGGGTCAGGGCGCCCATGCTGCCGGTGCGCTCGGCCAAGGGGATGAACTCGCTGGGCGACACCAGGCCCAGAGTCGGATGCTGCCAGCGTAACAGCGCTTCCGCCTGGCGCACGTGGCCCTGGTTGAGGTCGAGCTTGGGCTGGTAGCACAGGAACAATTCGCCCTCGATCACCGCACGGCGCAGATCGCGGATCAGGGTGATCTGGCGCTGGTGGGCCAAGTCGCGGTCCTGCTGGTAGATCTGCAAGTAGCCCGGCGAGGCCGCCGCGTCATGCCGGGCGATGGCGGCGCGGCTGATCAACTCGTCCACCTGCTGGCCGTCGGCGGGGTAAGCGGCGATGCCGATACTGACCTCATGGCGCACTTCGTCATGGCCGATGCGCTGGGGCTCGGTGAGCAGCCCATACAGGTGGTCGGCACGGGCCACGGCGCGGTCGATCTCGGTGTTTTCCAACAGCAGCAGAAACTCGCTGCCGGCAATGCGCGCGGCCGTGTCGCTGGCCAGCAGGCTCATGGACAAGCAGCGGCTGGCTTCGCGCAGCATGTCCTCGACACCTTCAGGGCCGAAGCCTTCGTTGATCACCCGGTAGTTTTCAATGCCGATATATAACAACACCACCGGGCGTCGGGCGCTGATCGCACTGCCCAGGCGCTCCATGGCCAGGGCGCGATTGGGCAGACCGGTGAGCGGGTCGTGCAGGGCATTGTGGGCCAACTGCCGCTCACGCACGGCGATACCGCTTTGCATCGCATTGAAGGCCCGGGCCAGCAAGCCGAACTCGTCGTGGCTGCGAACCCGTACGGCGGTGCGATAGTCACCGGCCCCAATCCGCCCGGCCGCCGCTACCAACGCATCAAGTGGCCGCGATACGCGGCGCGCCAGCAACAGCGCGGCCGCCAGTGCTACCAGCAGCACGGCCAGGGCAATCCCGAGAAATTGCCGGTCCAGCGGCGCAAAGGATTCCAGGGCGTGGTCCAGCGGGCTTTGCAGCAAGACGCGCACCTCATCGCCATCACCGGTATTGGCCAGCGGCAGAACCTGGCTGAGTACACGCTTGCCATGAAACACGCCGACCTGCGCTTCGGGGTTCAAGTGCACGTCACGCAGCCGTTCGATGATGCTGGCCTGGTACTCGTAGGGCTGAGTGGTGAACAGGCGGCCGACCTGGCCGTCCTGCACGCTGAGGAAGGACACCTCCAGGTTGCTCATGGAGCGCAGCTCATTGGCGAACAACGTGTCCATGGGAAAGCCCATGATCACTCGGGCGATGGGCTGCGGGTCGAGGACCACATCCTGCACCAGCAAGTAAGGCTGCCCGTCCATTGCCACGATCAGCATCTGCAGCCCGCTGCGTCGCGCCTGACGCAAGGCATGGTCATAGGGAAACGGCTGACCGCGGGTGAGTATCGGCAAGGTACTGACCATGACCTGCCCCTCCAGGTCCAGCACGAACACCTCGCTGGAACTGATACCGCCGCCATGCCGACGCAACTCGGCCAGGATGGGTTCACTGCGACCGGCGGCCACGGCTTGCATGAACGGGCCATCAGCGGTGAGCCAGTCCAGCCCGGATTGCAACCGACGCCCGCGCAGGTCCAGCAGGCGCTCGAACACTTGGCGGCCGGTTTCCAACTGCACCTCGGCCTGGTTCTCCACGGCGCGAGTGGTGGCGGCCTGTACGGCAAAGTAAGTGGCCGCAACGACCACCAGCAGCAATAGCGCCAACACCCCGGCAATGCGGGTCTGAAAAGTGTGACGCCACTTCATCGCAGTGCCCTCGGGCAGTATTCGCCGCTCTCTGCCAAGCCGTCCCTGTGTCATGCGCCTCCCTGGCGACTGCTGATCTGGCGTCAAAAAAACGTCCATTCTGATCGAATGTTGTGTTTTAGCAGATTAGCTGGGACCTGGGATAAGTACACCCAATAGAAGCTGGAACTTGCTTGTCATTTTATTGGCGACCGAGGACTGTGCGGATTAAGCGCTCCGCGCGCGCATGAAGTCCCCCCAGCGGCGCACCAGGTAGTTGTGCTCATCCATTACCGAATTCCACACCGCGACATGCCCCATGCGCTGTTCATAAGAACCGCCATCGCGCACCTCGCCCACATCGATCAGGGGCAAGCCATCGCTGCCCGGCAATTCTTCCCGCGCAGGCTTGCCGGCATACCAGTAGTCCCATTCGGCGCAGGTCAAATGATCACGGCTGCGCGCCGGGTTACCGATGTAGTAGCCCTGTCGAGCCATCACCGCCCCAGGCCAGCCGGACAGCCACCAATTGAGGTAGGCATAGGCCGCATCCAACACCGGGCCCCGGGCATGACGGGACAGCGACAAGCCGCCGAACCAGGCGCGATAGCCTTCGCGGGGCACGGCCAGGCGGTATTTCACGCCGGCACGGTGCAGGCGCATCAAGGTCGGCGACCACAGGCTCTGGATATCGATACTCGGGCTGAGCATCAATTGCGCCGCCTCTTCATCATCCGACCAGAATGCGGCGAAATGCCCCTCCTTCTGCTTGCGCACCAGGATATCGGCGAGCACATCGATCTCTTCGATGCTCATGTTGCCGATGTCCTTGAACTGCGCCAGCCCTGCGCCCTGCACTGCCAGCGCCGCGTCGAGGGCTCCGATGGCGGCATCGCTTTGCAGCGCGGTGCGCGCACGCCACGCCGGGTCGAGCAGCCAGCCCCAGCTTTCATTGCCGTGGCTGAAACCCTCGGGCAAGCGTTCGGGACGGTAGGCGAAGCTGTCGGCGTTATGGGTCAGCGGCAACATGCTGATGCGCTCGGTCACCGTGCTGCCAAGGCTGCCGTCGTGCTGCACGAACAGGCGCTCGCTCGGCACGCTGCCACTGCCCAGGCGGTCATTGGCCGATAGACGACCGCGCTTGGGCAGGTCGTTGATCTCATGCCACAGCGCAATCCGCCGGGTATCGATGGGCTGGATCGCCCGCGCCGGCCACACGAAGTCGACGTTGTGGAACCACTGGTCGTACAGGTCGTAGCTGTCGGGCTGCATCACCGCGATGCGCTGGGCCTGTTCGACATCGTGCACCTGGTACACCAGGCGAATGCCCAGCTCCTGTTCGGCACGCACCCGCAAGCATTCGAGCAGCGTCACCGAAGTGCCGAGGACACGTAGGGTGATCATGCCGCGAACCGCCGTGAAAACACCTCAAAGGAGTGACGCAACCGCGCCGGGTCGAGCCCACGCAGGATAAAGACCAGGCGCGATTGCCGATCGCTGCCCGGCCACGCAGGCAAATGGACCGGTGCATGCAGGCAGTGCTGCACGCCATGGATGACGATAGGGGCCGAGCTTGCGTTCACGTTGAGCAGTCCTTTGACGCGAAGGATTCGTTCGCCATGGCATCTTAACAGCATCGATAACCAGACCCCGAAACCGACCCAGTCCAGCGGTTGCTCGAACGTCAGGCAACACACCTGCGCCGCACCGTGGGAGGCGGAGGTGGTTTGATGCAACTGCCAGCGATTGACCTCCACAACCGGTTCAGCGCTGCGCAAGCCCTCACCGAGCAGCAATTGGTCGCCGCTGTGAATGTCCTGGGTCGTGAGGATCGGCGTACCGGCGTTGAGTGCCTGCAAATGCGTGCGCAAAGGAGCACAGTCGCCCGCCACGTCGGTTTTGCTCAGCAGCAGCCGATCCGCCGCCGCGACCTGGGCCAGCCATTCGGGGTGCAAGCGCTCCTGCAGCGCGGCGTGGCTGGCGTCCACCAGGGTGACCACCAAGCCAATATGGAAACGCCCGCGCAGTTGCACGTCGTTATTGAGCGTGGCGAGGATCGGCGCCGGGTCAGCCAGGCCGGTGGTTTCCAGGATCACCCGTTTGAACGCGGGGATTTCACCGCGCTCGCGGCGTTGCCACAGGCCGAGCAAGGCGTCTTTCAACTCGCCGCGAATCGAACAGCAGACACAGCCACTGGGCAGCAGCACGGTGTCCGGCGCGACCTCCTCCACCAACAGATGATCAATGCCGACATCGCCGAATTCATTGATCAGCAACGCCGTGTCGCCCAGGCTTTCACCCTGCAGCAGACGCTTGAGCAAGGTGGTTTTGCCGCTGCCGAGGAAGCCGGTGATAACGTTGAGGGCGATACTCATGATGACTCCAGAGACTCCAGCAAGCGTGGATCAAGCGGGTCCAACGGTCGGCCGAGCATGTCTTCAGCCGCCTGCCACAATGCATCCAGGCCACTGGCCAAGGCTTGTTTGCCGGTGGCGCCCAGCAGCAGGTAAGAGGCGCCCTGGAAGTCCTCGACCTTGAGCCGAAACACCGCCAGCACCTGATTGATCGCGGCGATCCGGCGCAGGCGCTCACGGCGCCGGGGCAGTTCATCGCCGAGGGGATCGCTCCAGTGCAGGTCTTCGCCGAGCAAGCCGCAGAGCCCACACATCGCTACACCCCGCTCATGGCATGATGTCGCCGGAGTTCGGGCCCAGGGTCTGGCCGACGAACAAGTTGCCGCCCGGCTCGCTGGCGAGCAGCACGGCGGTAGGTGCCACCTCATCGGCCAAACCGAAGCGCCCCAGAGGCAACTCAGCGGCCTTGGCGCGTTTCCAGGTGTCGCTGATACCGCCCACCAAGGGCGTTTCGATCGGGCCGGGGGCGATGGCGTTGACCAGCACATTGTCCTTGGCCACTTCCAGCGCCAGGGACTTGGTAAAGCCGATCACCCCAGCCTTGGCCGCTGCGTAATGGGTCAATTCGGCGCCGCCCTTGATCCCCAGTTGCGAGGCCACATTGATAATCCGCCCCCAGCGCTGCGCGAGCATATGCGGCAAGGCACGCTGGCTGGCGACGAACACACTGGTGAGGTCGACGCGCAGCATGTCGTTCCACATTTCAAGGGTGAGGTCGACGCAGCGCGCCTGGGTGAGCATGCCGGCGTTGTTCACCAGAATATCGATGCCACCGAAATGCTCGACGCAACGGTCGACACTGGCCTGTGCGCCGTCGACGCAGCCGACATCGGCCAGGCATTCGACGACCTCGGCGCCGAGGTTGCGGCAGGTGATCGCGGTTTCGGCCAGGCTTGCGGCATTGCGGTCGGCCAGCAAGAGGCGCGCACCTTCCGCGGCGTAGGCCCGGGCGATGGCGGCACCGATACCGCTGCCGGCGCCGGTGATCACGGCGCGGCGGTTGGTCAGTTGAGGCATGTCAAATCTCCTGAAGCAAACACAGATCCCATGTGGACAGCTGTCAATCGGGCCAGCGCACGGTCAGGCCGCCGTCGATAATGATGCTTTGCCCAGTCAGGTAACTCGAGGCATCACTGGTCAGGAATTGCACCAGCGCCGCCACTTCATCGGCCCGCCCGACCCGACCCAGCGGGATTGCCCGCGCAGCTTTTGCCAGACCTTCCGGGCCAAGGGAGTTCTGCGCATCCAACGACTGCGGCGTCTCGATCAATCCGGGGATCACCGCATTGCAACGAATTCCCCTGGCCGCCAACTCCACCGCCAGCGAACGGCAAAGCCCCGGTACGCCCGCCTTCGCCGCCGCGTAGTGACTGTGCTCCTGCCAGCCATACACGCCGCCGGCAATCGATGAAATCGCCACCAGTGCGCCGCCCTCGCCCATGTACCGGGCCGCCGCACGAAAGGTACGCATCACGCCGGTCAGGTCGACATTGAGCATCTCGTTCCACAACTCATCGGTCATCTCCAACAGCGGCGCACGGCGCAGCAAGCCGGCATTGGCCACGGCGTAATCCAACCGCCCGAAATGCTCCACGGCCTGCGCCGCGAGCGCGTCCACCGAGGCGCTATCACCTACATCGAGCGGCCACATCACGCACTCGCCGCCCGCCGCTTCCACCCAGCGAACCGTGGTCTGCGGGTCATGTGGATCAGCCGGGTAATACCCGCCCGCCACCGCGACGCCGCTGCGCGCATAGGCCACGGCGAGGGCTTGGCCGATGCCGCTGGCGGCACCGGTGACCAAGGCAACTTTACGCCTCATCGCACACTCCTTATTGAACGGTTTCCGGGCGCACATGGCGCGCGGCAAACATCAGGGCACCGGACAAAAAGCACGGCAGTGCGCCGAACCACAGCGCGGCGGTTTGCCAGTCACTGCCGGCGGACAACACCTGGGTCGCGCCAAACCCGGCGACCACCGCGCCAATCGGCCCCATCGCATGGATGATCGCGCCGCCGGTGGCGCGGATGCTGGTGGGAAAGCTCTCGCTGATAAAGAACAGCGCCGCCGAGTAAGGCCCGATCAGGAAGAACAGCCCCAGGCTGTACAGCCCCACTACCATCGGCATGTTGCTCGGCCCGAACAGCATCCCGGCAAACGACAGCCCACCGAGCATCCAGCCCAGGCCGATGACATTGCGACGGCCGATCTTGTCGCCCATCCAGCCGTGGCTGAGGTAACCGCAGTAACCCACCAGGTTGGACAGCACCAGGATGATCAGCGAGTTCTCAAACGAGATGTGGTGCACGCTGACGATCACCGACGTGCCGAGCACGCTGAACACCTGGATCGCCGCCCAGTTGAGCAACAGCGCGGCGCCGATCACCAAGGTGGCGCGCCGCGCCGGGCCACGGAACGCCGCCTTGAGGCCGGCGTTGCTGTGTTCGTCGTAATCCACGCCGTAGGTCACGGCGACGTTCTGCGCTTCGCTCACTGCGCCGTTTTTACGCAGTTCGCTGATGCGTTGGTGGATCTGGAATTGCGGGCTTTCCTTGAGCTTGCGCGCCAGGATCGCGATCACGACGGCCGGGATCGCGGCGAAGATGAAACAGCCCTGCCAACCAATGACCGGCAGCAACAACGCAGTCAACCCGGCGGCGATCAACGCGCCCACCGGCCAGCCGCCTTGTACCAGGCTGTAGATGAAGCCACGGCGCTTGGTCAGCCGCGGATCTTGCGAGGCGCCGTACAGCTCACTCAGGTAAGTGGCGTTGACGGTTTCCTCGGCATAGCCCAGCCCGCCCAACGAACGGATCAAAATCAATGGCGACTTGCCCCAAGCCCCGCCGATGGCTGTCAACGCCGAACACAGCGCAGACCCGGCCACGGTGAAAATGATGCCTTTGCGCCGCCCCAATTTATCGACGACAGGGCCGATGGCAAAGGCGACGACCGCCGTGCCCACCGCCACCCAAGTCGCAATCTGTGCTTGCTCCACTTCATTCCAGCCGAAATGCCGGCCGATCTCCGGCAGCAAGGTGCCAAACAGAATGAAGTCGTACACCGCAAACACCCAGGCGAAAAACGCGATCCAGGTCGCGAAGCGCACTTCCTGGGACTTCAGTTGCCGGGGTTTCCAGCCAGTCAGGTCAAGCTTGTTGTAGATGGACATGAATCGCGCCTCGGAAAGTGGGGGTCGAACGCATCCTGTAGGGTCAGGTACGCGGTTGGCGGCGGATAAAGTCGTCGGCGATTTCATCGAAGGTGACGAAGCGCACGCCGGCATGGCTCTGGATGTGCTCGATCAAACGCTCAAGCATCAACAACACTTGCGGGCGACCGGACACGTCGGGGTGGATGGTCATGGTGAACACGGCGTGCTCGTGTTCGCGGTAGACCCAGTCGAACTGGTCGCGCCACATTTCTTCCAGGTGGCGCGGGTTGACGAAGCCGTGGCTGTTGGGGGCTTTCTTGATGAACATCATCGGCGGCAGGTCGTCGAGGTACCAGTTGGCCGGGATCTCCACCAGATCGGTTTCTTCGCCGCGCACCAGGGGTTTCATCCAGGTGTCGGGGTGTTGGCTGTAGTCGATCTTGGTCCAGCTGTCGCCCTTGCGCACGTAGTAGGGGTGGAAGTCGTTGTGCATCAGGCTGTGGTCGTACTTGATGCCTTTTTTCAACAGCAACTCGTTGGTGACCTTGCTGAATTCCCACCAGGGTGCGACGTAGCCAGTGGGGCGTTTGCCGGTGACTTGGGTGATCAGTTCGATGGACTTGTCCAGGACGATTTCTTCCTGCTCGGCGGTCATCGCGATGGGGTTTTCATGGCTGTAGCCGTGTACGCCGATTTCATGGCCGGCGTCGGCCACGGCCTTCATCTGCTCGGGAAAGGTTTCCATCGAGTGCCCGGGGATAAACCAGGTGGTGCGCAAACCGTAGCGCTCGAACAATTTGAGCAGGCGCGGCGCACCGACCTCTCCCGCGAACAGGCCACGGGAGATGTCATCCGGCGAATCTTCGCCGCCATAGGAACCGAGCCAGCCGGCGACGGCGTCAACGTCGACGCCAAATGCACAAAGGATGTCTTTAGCCATGGTGTGTCTCCTTAAATAGTCAGTACGGATTCGACGGACAACGCGGCCCGTAACAAGCGTGCGTCTTCGCCCATCGGCGCGCTGAGCAGCAGCCCGGTGGGCAAGCCCTGGGCGTCGCGACCGCTGGGCAGGGTGACGCCGGGCATATCCAGCAAGCTGCCGGGCATGGTCAGGCGCAGGGTGGCGAGGTTGGTCTGCACGAACAGCGCGTCGTCGGCCTCCAGCGGTGCCAGCGCGGGAGCCACATGGGCAACGGTGGGCGTGATCAGGATGGCGCCGTCGAGGTCGTCGCTCAGTTGCTGCTGCAACTGCCGACGTGCATCGAGCAGGTGGATCAGTTGGCTGGCCGGCAACGCGCGCGCAGCTTCGAGGCGGCGGCGTACGCGGGGGTCGAGTTGCTCGGCATCGGCGCTGTCGAGCAAGGCTTGATGCAGGGCGAACGCTTCGAATGAGCCGAGCCAGCCGTGGTCCCGGATCAGGTCCAGCGTGGCCTGAAACGCGATGCACGGGCGCACGCTGATCAACGCCCCTGCGGTTTTCAATTGATCCGTCGAACGCAGCAGGTTATTGCGCACGGCGGGCTCAATGCCGTCCAGTGCGCCCTGCTCCAGTACAAAACGCTGGCCCTTGAGGCTGCGCGGAGTGTGCAACTGCGTACGCCCGTTGAGCAGGTCATCGATGGCAAGCGCGTCGCGCACGCTGCGGGTCAACGGGCCGAGGCTGTCGAGGGTGCGGGCCAGCGGGAACACGCCGTCGCGGCTGTAGCGACGGCTGCTGGCGCGGTAACCCACCAGCCCATTGAAGGCCGCGGGAATGCGGATGGACCCTGCGGTGTCGGTGCCCATGGCGATCGGCACGATCCCGGCGGCGACGGCCACCGCCGAACCTGAAGACGAGCCGCCAGGAATGCGCGGCCGGTCGGTGCCATGGGGATTGTACGGCGTGCCGAAATGCGGGTTCAGGCCCAGGCCGGAATAGGCCAGCTCGCTGAGGTTGGTCTTGCCCACGCTGACCATCCCGGCACGGCACAGCAGCCCCACGCTCGGGGCATCGAGCAAGGCGGCCGGTGCCGTGCGACGGTAGGCGGCGCCGGCGGTGGTGACGCTGCCGGCCACGTCGAACAGATCCTTCCAGGCCAGGGGCACGCCATCGAATACGCTCAAGGGTTGGCCGGCGCGCCAGCGAGCGGCGGCAGCTTCGGCCTCGCGGCGGGCACGTTCGGCGGTCAGGCCGATAAACACGCTGGGGGCCATGCTCGCATGGACCAGCACCTGTTCGAGCACTTCTACCGGATCGCTGCGGCCGCTGGCGAAAGCCTCAGCCATTGAAGTGGCGTCTGACATAGTGACGACTCTCTATAAAACGTACTTATTAATAAAATGTACATTTTACAAAGGCAGATTCCGTGCCAGTCTTAACGGGTGACTTGTGTATGCCAGTCTGGTTTATCTCTAATAGCCACGGGATAGAGGGGCCGGGATCCGATAAAAAACTCAAAGGAGACCGCCGGGACAACCCGCGACTCGAATAATGTATCTTTTATCAATAAGTACATTTTGGTGCAGAAAAGTAACATTCCTGCCGTAACGGCCCCAGAAAAGTGCCTTTGCCGGGGTACAGAGTGACAGGCGCAACTGTGAGAGAATCCCCGGCCACCGTCCTACCTGACCAGAGAACGCGATGAAAGCAGTGTCCGCCTCGGCCTCCCGCTACGCGATGATTCATCAAGTGTTGCGCGACGCGATCGTCAGCGGTACCGCCCGCCATGGGCTGGTCCTGCTGGAAGCGCCACTGGCCGAATTGTTCGGCACCAGTCGCGTACCGGTGCGCAAGGCGCTGGACCTGCTGCACGCCGAAGGCTTGATCTGCCGCTTCAACGGTCGCGGCTACCTGATCAACCCCGAAGGCCTGGCCATGGAGCCCCTGCGCCTGCCCTTGAGCCATGCGCACCTGGGGCTCAATGGCGAAGTGGAGCTGGTGGACACTCGGCCACTGGGCGAGCGCATCGTCGAGGAAATCGGTGCGGCGCTCTCCACGTGCATCGCCTTCGGCCATTACCGCCTGGACGAACAAGCCGCCGCCGACCACTACGGCGTCAGCCGAGCCGTGGTGCGTGAAGCGCTGATGCGCCTGCGCGACCGTGGCTTGGTCGAGAAGGATCCCTACTCGCAATGGCTGGCGGGGCCTTTGACCGCACGCGAAGTTACCGAAGACTACGAACTGCGCGCCTGCCTGGAGCCCGAAGCACTGCGCCAGAGCGCCCCTCACCTTGATCGCGAGCGGCTTGAAACGATGCTGCAGCGCGTGCTGGACGCCCAGGACAACCCCCACTGCAGCCTGGAAGCCATCGAACAGATCGAAGAGGATTTGCACCAGCACTGCCTGGCCGGTCTGCAAAACCGCAAGATTGCCGCGCTGATCCGCCAGGGCCAGAGCCCGATGATCATCAGTCGGATTTTTTACCGTTTACTGGGCATTGGTGCCGACCCTGCGATGTTGGCCGAACACCGGTTGATTCTGGAATTGCTGCTGCACGGCGCGTTTGATGCGGCGGCACTGAACCTGCGTGAACATCTGCAACGCGCACGCCAGCGGATGTTGCAGCGTTTGAAAGTGTTGTCGGTGCTGCCCGAGCAGCCATTGCCCGCGTACCTGCACAAAATCAGCTGACACCATCGGCCGAGTTACCGCAGGAATTTCATGCAATTTGTTGCTAAGTGCTCGCGGCCATTGAAACCACCACGGTCCCGCCCCATCTAACCTGCATACTTACTGATGCAGGTGCCCCATGAGCGACCAGCAAGCATTCCCTGATTACGATATCAACGACTACGCCGACCCCGAAAACGCAGAAACGCCGTCTTCCAACACCGGCCTGGCCCTGCCTGGGCAGAACCTGCCGGACAAGGTCTACATCATCCCGATCCACAACCGCCCGTTCTTCCCGGCGCAAGTGTTGCCGGTGATCGTCAATGAAGAGCCGTGGGCCGAAACCCTGGAGCTGGTGAGCAAATCCGACCACCATTCCCTGGCCCTGTTCTTCATGGACACGCCGCCCGAAGATCCCCGTCACTTCGATACCTCCAGCCTGCCGCTGTACGGCACCCTGGTGAAGGTGCACCACGCCAGCCGCGAGAACGGCAAGCTGCAATTCGTGGCCCAGGGCCTGACCCGTGTGCGCATCAAGACCTGGCTCAAGCACCACCGCCCACCGTACCTGGTGGAAGTCGAATACCCGCATCAGCCCAGCGAGCCGACCGACGAGGTCAAGGCCTATGGCATGGCGCTGATCAATGCGATCAAGGAACTGCTGCCGCTCAACCCGCTGTACAGCGAAGAGTTGAAAAACTACCTCAACCGCTTCAGCCCCAACGACCCGTCACCGCTCACCGACTTCGCCGCCGCGCTGACCTCGGCCACCGGTAATGAGTTGCAGGAAGTGCTGGACTGCGTCCCCATGCTCAAACGCATGGAAAAAGTGCTGCCGATGCTGCGCAAAGAGGTAGAAGTCGCGCGCCTGCAAAAAGAACTTTCAGCCGAAGTGAACCGCAAGATCGGCGAGCACCAGCGCGAGTTCTTCCTCAAGGAACAGCTCAAAGTCATCCAGCAAGAGCTGGGCCTGACCAAGGATGACCGCAGTGCGGACGTCGAGCAGTTCGAGCAGCGCCTGGAGGGCAAAGTGCTGCCGACCCAGGCACAGAAACGCATCAGCGAAGAAATGAACAAGCTGTCGATCCTGGAAACCGGCTCGCCCGAATACGCGGTCACGCGCAACTATCTGGACTGGGCGACCTCGGTGCCGTGGGGCGTGTATGGCGAGGACAAGCTCGACCTCAAACATGCACGCAAGGTGCTGGACAAGCACCACGCCGGCCTGGATGACATCAAGAGCCGCATCCTCGAATTTCTCGCGGTGGGTGCCTATAAAGGCGAGGTCGCCGGCTCCATCGTGCTGCTGGTGGGCCCGCCGGGCGTGGGCAAGACCAGCGTGGGTAAATCCATCGCCGAGTCCCTGGGTCGGCCGTTCTACCGTTTCAGCGTCGGCGGCATGCGCGACGAAGCCGAGATCAAGGGCCACCGCCGTACCTACATCGGCGCCCTGCCGGGCAAGCTGGTGCAGGCACTGAAAGATGTGGAAGTGATGAACCCGGTGATCATGCTCGACGAGATCGACAAGATGGGCCAGAGCTTCCAGGGCGATCCGGCTTCGGCCCTGCTGGAAACCCTCGACCCGGAACAGAACGTCGAATTTCTCGACCACTACCTGGACCTGCGCCTGGACCTGTCCAAGGTGCTGTTCGTGTGCACCGCCAACACCCTGGACTCGATCCCCGGCCCATTGCTGGACCGGATGGAAGTGATCCGCCTGTCGGGCTATATCACCGAAGAAAAAGTCGCCATCGCCAAGCGCCACCTGTGGCCCAAGCAGTTGGAAAAGGCCGGCGTGGCGAAAACCAGCCTGACCATCAGCGACGGCGCCCTGCGCGCGTTGATCGACGGTTATGCGCGAGAGGCCGGGGTGCGCCAGTTGGAGAAGCAATTGGGCAAGCTGGTGCGCAAGGCGGTGGTCAAGCTGCTGGATGAGCCGGACTCGGTGATCAAGATCGGCAACAAGGACCTGGAAAGTGCCTTGGGTATGCCGGTGTTCCGTAACGAGCAAGTGCTGTCCGGCACCGGCGTAATCACGGGGCTGGCCTGGACCAGCATGGGCGGCGCGACCCTGCCGATCGAGGCGACGCGCATTCACACGCTCAATCGCGGTTTCAAGCTCACCGGGCAGTTGGGCGAAGTGATGAAGGAGTCCGCCGAAATCGCCTACAGCTACATCAGTTCGAACCTGAAGTCGTTTGGCGGTGACCCGAAGTTCTTCGACGAAGCCTTCGTGCACCTGCACGTACCGGAAGGCGCCACGCCGAAAGATGGTCCCAGTGCGGGCGTGACGATGGCCAGTGCACTGCTGTCGCTGGCGCGTAACCAGCCGCCGAAAAAAGGCGTGGCCATGACCGGTGAACTGACGTTGACCGGGCACGTGCTGCCGATTGGCGGGGTGCGCGAGAAGGTGATAGCGGCGAGGCGCCAGAAGATTCATGAGCTGATCTTGCCGGAGCCCAATCGCGGGAGCTTTGAAGAGCTGCCGGAGTATTTGAAGGAAGGCATGACGGTGCACTTTGCCAAGCGCTTCGCAGACGTGGCCAAAGTCCTCTTCTGACCCCGTAGTGAGCGGGCTTGCCCCGCGCTGGGGGGCGAAGCCGCCCCAATAAAAACGCCGCATTTCTGCCTGGGAGAATGCGGCGTCTGGTTTTGGGGCGGCTTCGCCCCCCCAGCGCGGACAAGCCCTAATGCCAGTCAGTTAAGTATTAACGCGGTCACTGTGGGAGGGGGCTTGCTCCCGATGGACTGCGTAGCAGGCCCATTTTTGAGGCCGCTGCGCGGCCTATCGGGAGCAAGCCCCCTCCCACAATTTATTCATCGCCCACTTTATCGCTTAACTGACTGGCATTAGGGCAAGCCCGCTCACTACAGCAGCTTGTCACACCTTGTCTCATCTTCGGTTATGCTCGCCGTTCGTCGTAAATGAACGGAGGCTCCATGACCGCTGCCCGCCTGCTACTCCCCCTGAGCTTTGCTCTGCTCGCCGCGTGTGCCAGTGCGCCGAAGCAAAACGTCACCGTGGACAGCCAAAGCGCCTGCCCGCTCCAGCTTAAATCCGGGCAAAACCTGATCCTCACCCTACCCAGCAACCCCACCACCGGTTACCGCTGGGCCATCCAGGACTCCGCCGGCGGCGTGCTGCGCGCCCTGAGCCCGGAGGTCTACAGCAGCGCGGAATCCGGCGTGATCGGCGGCGGCGGCCAATCCACCTGGCGCTTCCAGGCGTTTGCCGCAGGCCAGGGCCGTTTGCGCCTGACCTCCCAGCAGCCTTGGGAGCCGGAAGCCGAACCCACTGAGACCTTCGACTGCGCCATTACGGTGAACTGATATGCCCTGGCTGATCCTTGCGTTGATGGGTGCCGGCACCTTTATCTACGGCCTGAGCACTCACGCGGCACTGTTGTGCCTGCTGGTCAAACCCATGCCGGTGCTTGCGCTGCTGGGTTGGCTGCATGATGCGCCGCCCACCGACTATCGACGCTGGATCAGCCTGGGGCTGATTTTTTCCCTGGTAGGCGATGTATTGCTCGCCTGGCCGGGCGACCTGTTTATCTTTGGCCTGGGTGCATTTCTATTCGCCCACCTGGCGTATCTCAAAGCGTATTTCAGCGACTGCCGCCGCTTGGCGCTGCTGCCATTGATACTGGCGCTGGGGGTGGGCGCCGTGCTGTTGAGCATCCTGATCGCCCACGGCCTGGGTGATTTGCTGATACCGGTAGTGATTTACGCAACGGTGATCAGCGCCATGCTCTGGCGTGCACTGGCACGACTGGGCAGCGAAGTGCCAAAACGCTCGGCACTGCTGGCGGCTGCGGGAGCGCTGTCATTTGTGTTTTCCGATACGCTGATCGGCATCAATCGGTTCGTCATGTCGTTCGACGCGGCGCCCTATCTATTGATCGTCACTTACTGGCTCGGCCAGTGGGGCATCACCGCCTCGGCTTTCCATCAGACAACCCGCGCACACGCGGGCCAACTTGGCTAAAATGCCGGCCTTTTCCACATCAATGCCGGAACAACCGTGAGCAAAGAACCCGATCGCCTATTCGCCCAGCCCCTGCCCCAGGTGCCGGACTTCGCCTTTAACGAGGACGTGGTGCGGGTGTTCCCGGACATGATCAAACGCTCGGTGCCGGGCTACCCGACCATCGTCGAGAACCTCGGCGTGCTCGCGGCGCAGTTTGCCCAACCCAACAGCGTGCTCTACGACCTGGGCGCGTCCCTCGGGGCGGTGACCCAGGCCCTGCGCCGCCATGTGCGCACTGACGGCTGCCGGGTGATCGCGGTGGATAACTCGGTGGCGATGGTCGAGCGCTGCCGCGAATACCTCAATGGCCAGGACTCGATGTTCCAGGAGCTGTTGCCGGTTGAAGTCATCGAGGGCGATATCCTCGCGCTGCAGTTCCAGCCGGCCTCGGTGGTGGCGTTGAACTTCACCCTGCAATTTATCGACCCCGCCGAACGCCTGGGCCTGCTGACGCGCATCCGCCAGTCGCTGCTGCCGGGCGGTGCGTTGATCCTGTCGGAAAAGCTGCGCTTCAATGATCCTGAAGAGCATGCGTTGCTCACCGACTTGCACATCGCGTTCAAGCGCGCCAACGGCTACAGCGAACTGGAAATTGCCCAGAAGCGCAGCGCCATCGAAAACGTCATGAAGCCCGACAGCCTCGAAGAACACCGCGAACGCCTGCTGGCCGCCGGGTTCTCGAAAGTCGTGCCGTGGTTCCAGTGTCTTAACTTTGCCTCGTTGATTGCCTTGCCATGATTGATCTGTCCCCCCTCGCCCGCCACTTGGTCGGCACTCCCCTGGCCGTGTGGGCCCAGGGCCTGCAAGCGCAACTCGATAGCAAGATGGAAAAGGGTCATGGCGACCTGGAGCGTTGGCAGAGTGCGTTGGACGCGCTGCCGCAGATCCAGCCCAGCGAAGTCGACCTGATCAATGGGCTGACACTCGACACCGACTGCGACGATGCCACCCGCGCACAGATGCGCACCGCGTTGATGGGCCTGAGCCCGTGGCGCAAGGGGCCGTTCCATCTGTTCGGCGTGCATGTGGACACCGAATGGCGCTCGGACTGGAAGTGGTCGCGGGTGGCGCCGCACCTGAATTTGAAAGGCAAACGCATCCTCGATGTCGGCTGCGGTAACGGCTACTACATGTGGCGCATGCTCGGTGCCGGGGCTGACAGCGTGATCGGCGTGGACCCCAACTGGCTGTTCTTCTGCCAGTTCCAGGCGGTGCAGCGTTACTTGTCCGAGCCCAAAGCCTGGCACCTGCCCTTCCCGTTCGAAGATCTGCCGGCAAATCTGGAAGGCTTCGATACGGTATTTTCCATGGGCGTGTTTTATCACCGCCGCTCGCCGATCGAGCATTTGCTGGCGCTGAAAGACACCCTGGTCAAAGGCGGCGAATTGGTCCTGGAAACCCTGGTGGTGGAAGGCGACCAACAGCAAGTGCTGGTGCCGGAAGATCGCTACGCGCAGATGCGTAACGTGTGGTTCCTGCCGTCGGTACCGGCGTTGATGCTGTGGCTGCGACGGGCCGGGTTCAGTGAGGTGCGCTGTGTGGACGTCAGCGTAACGACGGTGGAGGAACAGCGTGGCACGGAGTGGATGAAGTATCAGTCGTTGAGTGATTTCCTCGACCCCGATGATCACAGCAAGACCATCGAAGGGCTGCCGGCGCCGATGCGGGCGGTGATCATCGCCAAGAAATAACGGTGATCACTCACTGAAGCAATAGAGATCAAATTGTGGGAGGGGGCTTGCTCCCGATAGCGGTGCATCAGTCACAAATACACTGACTGACAGGCCGCCATCGGGAGCAAGCCCCCCCCCCACATTTTTTAATCCTCAGGGTTGTTTAGAGAGATGGCTTGGCTCGGCGGGCCTTGAAGAATTCGCTCAGCACCGTGCCACATTCCTCGGCCAGTACGCCCCCTTCAAACAACACCCGATGGTTGAGAAAACCCTGGGTGAAAAACTGCCCCTGGCTCTGCACAATCCCGGCCTTGGGCTCCAGCGCGCCATACACCACCCGCGCAATGCGTGAGTGCACGATCAGGCCGGCACACATGCTGCACGGCTCCAGGGTCACATACAGCGTGCTGCCGACCAGCCGATAGTTGCTGATCGCCTGCGCGGCGGCGCGGATGGCGACCATTTCGGCGTGGGCACTGGGGTCGTTGCCGCTGATGGGGCAGTTGAAACCGCGGCCGATGATTTCACCGTCCTGCACCAGCACCGCGCCTACCGGCACTTCCCCCAATGCAGCGCCTTGAGCGGCGAGGGCCAGGGCTTCGCGCATGAAGTCCTGGTCGCGGCTGCGATCGATAATGGCTGCGGGACGGATCTGGCGCATTACGCCACCTCGATGGCGGCCATCAGGCCGGTTTCCATGTGGTCGATCACGTGGCAGTGGAACATCCACACCCCCGGGTTATCCGCCACCAACGCCACGCGGGCACGCTCATTCTTGCCCAGCAGGTAGGTGTCGGTGAAGTACGGGATCACCTTGTGGCGGTTTGAAGCGATCACCTTGAAGCTCATGCCATGCAGGTGGATCGGGTGCTGGTACTGGGTCATGTTCTTCAATTCGAAAATGTAGCTCTTGCCCTTTTCCAACTTGGCAATCGGGCGGTCGGCGCAGGTCTTGTCGGTGATATCCCAAGCCTTGCCGTTGATCTGCCACAGGCTCGGCGGTTTACCGTCGTCCACCGACACGGTGCCCACCCATTCGAAATTGAAGTTGAGTTTCTCGGCGTTGGCCAGGTCCGGCTCGCTGATCGGGTTGGCCGGCAAAGCTGGAGGCCATTCGGTGGGTGCATCGGTGTTGGCCACCGAGCGGAAGGTACCGAGGCGCACCGGGCCGTTGCGCAGGGAGAGTTCTTCACCCGCCGGCGGCGCCTTGATCGCCAGGCAAATCCGCATGCCAGGGCCCAGCCAGTACTCCTTGCCCAGTGGGCGCGGCTCGACGGGGTTGCCGTCCAGGGCGTAGATCTGCGCTTCGGCGTCGGGAATATTGAGGCGATAGGTCAGGGTGTTATCCAGGTTGAGCAAGCGCACACGGGTAATCTGCCCGGCCGGCAAATCGATCACCGCCTGGGAGACGCCATTGATGGTCGACAAACGCCCGGCAGTACCGCCACGCGCCGCCTCACGCGGTACGCTGAAAGCAACAAAGGCGCCCTCCTCGTCCACGTGCCAGCTTTTCAGGCTCAGGGTGCGTTCGTGCTTGAAGCCTGTAGGCTCGCGCTCTTCGATGATCAACGGCCCGACCAGGCCACGGCCGAGCTCTTCGCTGCTGTTCACGTGGGGGTGATACCAGTAGCTACCGGCATCGGGCACGCGGAATTTGTAGTCGAAGTATTCACCCGGCAACACCGGCAGCTGTGACACGTACGGCACACCGTCCATTTCCAGCGGCAGGCGAATGCCATGCCAGTGGATCGTGGTAGCGACCGGCAGGTGGTTGATGAAGCGCACGCGCAGCCATTCGCCCTGGCGCACGCGCAACTCGGTCCCCGGCGCCGAAGGGCCGAACGCCCAGGCTTGGGTCTTGTGTCCCGGCACCAGTTCCACGTCCAGGGGCGCAGCGATCAACTCGTAGTCATGCCCCGCTTCAGCCTCGGCGACTTTCCCCAGCCAGTAGCGATAGGCACCACCGGCCCCCACGCCCACTACGGCAAGGCCGGCGAGGCCACCCAGGATTTGTCGACGGGAAAAGGATCGGGACACAACAACCTCACGTATCTGCCGCAGGACCAAGCCCTGCAAAGGGCAGATACGATACACCGGCGGGGTCTAAACAGTAAGACTTCTCATGTGGGAGCAAGCCGCTCCCACACTGGATCTCAAGCCTTGGCGGCGGCCAGGATCAGCGCCTTCATCTCGGCCACGGCGCCTTTGAAACCGACGAACAGCGCATGGGCCACCAACGCGTGACCAATGTTCAACTCGTTGATGCCCTTGATCGCCGCCACGGCTTCGACGTTGTGGTAGTGCAGGCCATGGCCCGCATTGACGATCAGGCCGGCCTTGAGGCCGCAGCTCACGCCATCAATGATGCGTTGCAGTTCCTCAGCCACTTCGGTTGGCGTGGTGGCATCGGCGTAACGGCCGGTATGCAGTTCGATCGCCGGCGCGCCGACACGACGCGAGGCTTCGATCTGGCGCTCGTCGGCGTCGATGAACAGCGAGACTTCGCTGCCGATCTTCGACAGGCGCTCCACGGCCGCCTTGATCCGGGCTTCCTGGCCGGCGACGTCGAGACCGCCTTCGGTGGTCAGTTCCTGGCGAGTTTCCGGCACCAGGCAGATGTGCGCCGGGCGGATGCGTTCGGCGAACTGCATCATTTCTTCGGTGACGCCCATTTCGAAGTTCATGCGGGTTTGCAGCACATCCTTGAGCACCAGCACGTCACGCTCCTGGATATGGCGGCGGTCTTCGCGCAGGTGCACGGTGATGCCGTCGGCGCCCGCTTCTTCAGCGTCCAGCGCGGCCTTGACCGGGTCAGGGTAACGGGTGCCCCGGGCCTGGCGCAGAGTGGCGACGTGGTCGATGTTGACGCCAAGAAGAATGCGGTTGCTGGTGGTCACGGAAGCGCTCCTGAAAAGGGAAAGAAACGCTGCACAGCATACACGGGGTTGTCAGGGCTTTCGAAACAACTCGCGACTGACCAGTGGCCGCCCCCCCAGATGCACGGCCAGGGCCTGGCGCATCAGGCGCTTGGCGGCGGACAAGGCTCCCGGGGCGCTCCAATCGGCTTCGCTCATGGCCAGCAACTCAGTGCCCTGAAACAGGCCGGGTTGCAGCAGGTACACGCGCTCAAGGCCGGCGTCGACTTGCAGGCGGTACATGCCATCAGCGGCGATCGGTGCTCCGTGCAGGTCGTTGGCGAGCTCGAAGCCGTAGCCCAGATCATCCAGCAACCGCCATTCGAAGGCGCGCAGCAGCGGTTCCAGGGGGCGGCCTTCGGCGAGGGCCAACAGCGTGGCGGCGTAGTGATCGAAAACGGCCGGGTGCGGGTCTTCGGCGGGCAGCAGGCGGATCAGCAGTTCGTTGAGGTAGAGGCCGCTGAACAGCGCTTCGCCATTGAGCCAGGCCGAGGTGCCCAGGCTTTCCATGCGGCCGACGTTTTTCAGCTCGCCCTTGCCGCGAAATTCCACATCCAGGGCCACGAACGGCCGCGCCAATGTACCCGCCTTACCCCGTGCGCTACGCAACACCGCACGCAGGCGGCCTTGCGGGGTGAGGAAGTCCACCAGGGCACTGGTCTCGCGGTAGGCGCGGCTGTGCAGGACGTAGGCGGGTTGGCTGGTGGATTGGGGCATGAGACGGGGAATCTCTAAAGAAGGAGAGGCTTCTGTGGCGAGGGAGCTTGCTCCCGCTGGGCTGCGAAGCAGCCCCTTATAGCAGCCACCGAGTCATACCTGAATAAACTCGTCGACCTTGTTGGGGCCGCTTCGCGGCCCAGCGGGAGCAAGCTCCCTCGCCACAGCAAGCCCGCCAATCACTGCGCCCCCTTAAAGGTCGCCGTAACCCAGGGAGCGCAGTGCGCGCTCATCATCGGACCAACCACCTTTCACCTTCACCCACAGGTTGAGCATGATCTTGGAGTCAAACAGCAACTCCATGTCCTTGCGCGCTTCGGTGCCGATGCGCTTGATGCGCTCGCCCTTGTCGCCAATGATGATTTTCTTCTGGCCGTCACGCTCGACGAGGATCAGCGCATGGATATGCAGGATCTTGCCCTGCTGCTTGAACTCTTCGATTTCCACGGTGATCTGGTACGGCAGCTCGGCGCCCATCTGGCGCATGATTTTCTCGCGCACCAGTTCGGCGGCGAGGAAACGGCTGCTGCGGTCGGTGATCTGGTCTTCCGGGAAGAAGTGCTCGTTCTCCGGCAGGTGCTCGGCGATCACACGCTCCAGCGCATCGAGATTGTGCCCGTGCTGGGCCGAAATCGGGATGATCTGGGCGTTCGGCAGTTGTTCCTGCAGCCAGCTCAGGTGCGGCATCAGCTCGGCTTTGTCTTCGATGCGGTCGGTCTTGTTCAGGGCGACGATCAACGGGCCGGTGACATACTGCACGCGCTCCAGAACCATCTGGTCTTCGTCGGTCCACTTGGTGCGGTCAACCACGAAGATCACCACGTCGACGTCTTTCAACGCGGCCGAAGCCGTCTTGTTCATGTAGCGGTTGAGGGCTTTCTCGCCGCCTTTGTGCATACCAGGGGTGTCGACGTAGACCGCTTGCACGTTGCCTTCGGTCTTGATGCCCAGCATGTTGTGGCGGGTAGTCTGCGGCTTGCGCGAGGTGATCGCGAGCTTCTGGCCCAGGATGTGGTTCAGCAACGTGGATTTGCCCACGTTCGGGCGTCCAACGATGGCGACATAGCCACAGCGTGTTGCGGTTGAATCAGTCATGGCCATTCTCCACGCCCAGGGCAATCAGTGCTGCAGCGGCCGCTACCTGTTCGGCAATACGACGGCTCACACCCTGGCCTCGGCTTTTTTCGTTCAGTAAGGTGATTTCACATTCCACGAAGAATACGCGGCAATGGGGCTCACCCTGGATGTCCACCACTTCGTAGCGTGGCAGTTCGCAACCGCGCGACTGCAGGAATTCCTGCAGGCGGGTCTTGGGGTCTTTGTTGGTATCGACCAGCGTCAGGCTCTCGATCTCGGAGGTCAGCCAGGCAGTGACGCGCTCCTTCGCCGCTTCCATGCCGGCATCGAGGTAGATCGCACCGATCAGCGCCTCAAGGGCATCGGCCAGGATCGACTCGCGGCGGAAACCACCGCTTTTCAACTCACCGGAACCCAGGCGCAGGTATTCGCCCAGGCCAAAACCACGGGCCAGTACCGCCAGGGTTTCGCCTTTCACCAACCGTGCACGCAGGCGTGACAGCTGGCCTTCGCGGGCTTGAGGGAAACGCTCGAACAGCGCCTCACCGGCAACGAAATTGAGGATGGCATCACCGAGGAATTCCAGGCGCTCGTTATTACGCCCTGCAAAGCTGCGGTGTGTGAGGGCAAGGACCATCAATTCCTGGTCCTTGAAGGTGTAACCGAGCTGGCGCTCGAGACGACTTAGAGAAACGGTCACGGTTTATCCATATCTAGTTGGTGGCACCGGCGGCCATCGACGATTGACGCAGTGTTCAAATTCAAATCCTGATTGGTGTCGCATGAAGCCGGGCCAATGATTGTCCCAACCCCAGAAAAGCATTCGGCGCTGTGTGAACAGCGCCGTCTGTATTACTTGATCAGCCCGACCCGCGAGAAGTTCGGCAGGTGGCTGAGCTTGGGTTCCGGCCAACTCATCCAGACCGCAAAGGCCTTGCCGACAATGTTCTCGTCGGGAACCATGCCCAGCAGGTCCTTGGGAATGCTGGGGTCATCCCAGTAGCGGCTGTCGTTGGAGTTGTCCCGGTTGTCACCCATCATGAAGTAGTGACCGGCCGGCACTTTCCACTGGCCATCAGGCATTGCGCGGTAGCGGCTCATTTCCTTGCGGATTTCGTGCTCTACCGTACCGAGTTTTTCCTGGTACAGCTCGGCGCTGCCCAGGGTGTTCGGCTCGGTGCCCAGCAGCTTCTCGGCCACCGATTCACCGTTGACGAACAGACGCTTGTCGCTGGTGTAGCGGATCACGTCGCCCGGCAGGCCCACGACACGCTTGATGTAGTTGACGTTCGGGTCGCTTGGGTAGCGGAACACCATCACATCGCCGCGCTGCGGGTCACCCACCGGGATGACTTTCTTGTCGATCACCGGCAAGCGAATCCCGTAGGAGAACTTGTTCACCAGGATGAAGTCGCCCACGTCCAGGGTAGGTTTCATCGACCCCGACGGGATCTGAAACGGCTCCACCAGGAACGAGCGCAACACCAGCACGATGAACAGTACCGGGAAGAACGACTTGCCGTATTCAACCAGCAGGGGCTCTTTGTTCAGCTTTTCGACCACCACCGCATCGGGCTGGCTGACGCTGCCCTGATAGGAGGCGATAGCCGCCCGCCGACGCGGGGCGAAGAACACCAGATCGAGCAACGCCAGGAGACCGCAAACGGCAACGGCGATGACCAGCAACAGCGGGAAATTTAGCGACATAGGACCTAACTATCCAACCTGAGCACCGCAAGGAAGGCTTCTTGTGGAACTTCCACGTTACCTACTTGCTTCATGCGTTTTTTACCGGCCTTTTGCTTCTCAAGCAGCTTGCGCTTACGGCTTACGTCACCGCCGTAGCATTTGGCCAGTACGTTCTTTCTGAGAGCCTTGACGGAGGTCCGCGCAATGATCTGCCCGCCGATGGCGGCCTGGATCGCGACGTCGAACATCTGGCGCGGTATCAGTTCTTTCATCTTCTCGGTCAACTGCCGACCTTTGTAATGCGCGTTGTCCTTGTGCACGATCAACGCCAGTGCATCTACCTTGTCGCCGTTGATCAGCACATCCAGTTTCACCAGATTAGCCGATTGGTAACGATCGAAATGGTAATCCAGCGAAGCATAGCCGCGACTGGTGGACTTGAGGCGGTCGAAGAAGTCCAGAACCACTTCGTTCATCGGCATATCGTAGGTCACTTGCACCTGCGTACCGAGGAACAGCATGTCGCGCTGGACGCCACGCTTCTCGATGCACAAGGTGATGACGTTGCCCAAGTGCTCCTGCGGAACCAGGATATTGGCCCGCACGATAGGCTCGCGCATGTCTTCGATCGCCGACAGATCCGGGAGCTTGGACGGGTTATCGACGTAAATCGTTTCACCGGTTTTCAGCAACAGTTCAAAAATAACCGTTGGCGCGGTGGTGATCAGGTCCAGGTCGTATTCGCGCTCAAGGCGCTCCTGGATGATTTCCATGTGCAGCATGCCCAGGAACCCGCAACGGAAGCCGAAGCCCAGGGCGTCGGAGCTTTCCGGGGTGTACTGCAACGACGAGTCGTTGAGGGTCAGTTTTTGCAGGGCTTCGCGGAAATCTTCGAAGTCGTCAGAACTGACCGGGAACAGGCCGGCGTAGACCTGTGGCTGAATGCGCTTGAAGCCCGGCAGTACGTCGACGTCCGGCGTGCTGCTCAAGGTCAGGGTGTCGCCCACTGGCGCACCATGAATGTCCTTGATACCGGCGATGATGAAACCTACTTCACCGGCTTTCAGATCAGCGGTCGCGGTGTGTTTCGGGTTGAATACACCGACGCTGTCCACCAGGTGGATCTTGCCGGTGGATTTGACCAGGATCTTGTCGCCCTTCTTCACGCGGCCGTGGCGCACGCGGACCAGGGAAACAACGCCCAGGTAGTTGTCGAACCAGGAGTCGATGATCAACGCTTGCAGCGGGTCTTCGATGTTGCCGGTCGGGGCGGGAATGGTGTGCACCAGGCGCTCGAGCACTTCGTCGACACCCAGGCCGGTCTTGGCGCTGCAGGTGACGGCGTCGGTGGCATCGATGCCGATGATCTTCTCGATCTCTTCCTTGACGCGCTCAGGCTCGGCCTGGGGCAAGTCGATCTTGTTCAGCACGGGCATCACTTCCAGGCCCTGCTCGATCGCGGTGTAGCAGTTGGCAACCGACTGCGCTTCAACGCCCTGGCCGGCGTCAACCACCAGCAAGGCACCTTCGCAGGCCGCCAGGGAACGGCTGACTTCGTAGGTGAAATCGACGTGGCCTGGGGTGTCGATGAAGTTCAGCTGGTAGGTAATGCCGTCTTTGGCCTTGTAGTACAAAGTAACGCTGTGGGCCTTGATGGTGATCCCGCGCTCGCGCTCGAGGTCCATGGAATCCAGTACCTGGGCTTCCATTTCACGCTCGGCGAGGCCGCCGCACATCTGGATGAATCGATCGGCCAGCGTCGACTTGCCATGGTCAATGTGGGCGATGATGGAGAAATTGCGGATATGACTCAAATCACTCACGGGTCAACACTCAAAAAGGCTGCAGGCAGATTGCCCGCTGAAAAATAGCCGGGAATTGTACCTGATGCTCAGGCCAGACGTCATCTTTGCTGACCAGAACAAAAATGCCCCGATCTCTCGACCGGGGCATTTTTTGTTCATAAGCGCAGTATCAACCGGCCCGCCGCAGCAGCCACAACCCGGCCACGGCGCAGATCGCCGTCGGCACCAGTACCGCAAACAGCGGAGAAAAACCGAACACCAGGCTCGATGGGCCAAGCAGATCCTGGGCGATACGGAACGTGAAGCCCACCAGCACGCCGGTAAATACCCGCTGGCCGAGGGTCACGGAACGCAGCGGACCGAAGATGAAGGAAATCGCCATCAAGACCAGCGCAGCGGTGACCACCGGTTGCAGCACCTTGACCCAGAACGCCAGCCAGTAACGGCCGTTATTCAGGCCCTGGTCCTTGAGGTAGTGGATATAGCTCCACAAACCGGAGATCGGCAGGGCTTCCGGGACCATCACCACGGTATTGAGCAGTTCCGGCTTCAGGGCGATGTCCCATGGCTCGGCGGCCACGTTGATCACTTCGGTGCTGGCCTTGGTGCCTTGGCCCACATTGCGGAAATAGGTGGTGGTGACATCACTCAACTCCCACTTCTCGGCACTGTACTGCGCACGCTTGGCAAAGCTGGAAGTCAGCATGTGCCGCTCTTTGTCGAAGGTATAGCGGGTTACCCCGATCAACAGGCCGCCCGGCTGCACAGCGTTGATATGGATGAACTCGTCTCCCTGGCGGTGCCACAGACCGTGCTTGGCGCTTTGCGCATCCCCCGAACCCTGGGCCAGGGCGCGGTTGGCCTGGGCCGTGGCTTCGGCAGGCGGCGCTACGTATTCACCGACGAGCACGCTGCAGGCCATCAGCAGGAGCATGGGCTTCATCACCGCCCAGACGATACGCCCGATGGACACACCGGCGGCACGCATGATGGTCAGTTCGCTGCTGCTGGCCAGGCTGCCGAGGCCGATCAGGCAGCCGATCAGCGCCGCCATCGGCATCATGTCGTAGACACGACGAGGCGCGGTCAATGCGACGAAGCTCAATACGTCCGTGACGGTATAGGTGTCAGTGACGTTGCCGACTTCGTCGATGAAAGCGAACAACGAGGCCAGGCCAAGGATGATGCCCAACACCGCCAGGATGGCGATCAGTACGCTGCTACCTATATAGCGATCAAGCTTAGCCACGGGCCAACTCCTTCAGGCCACGACGGCTCTTCATTTTCAAACGGATAGGTTCCCAGTAGAGCAGCCCCAGGCCGATCGCCAGGAATATCCCATGCACCCACCACAGGCCCAGGGCCGGCGACAACCTGCCCTTCTCCAGGGAGCCACGGGCGGAAATCAGGATGGTCAGGTAGGCCATGTACAGCAGGATCGCCGGCAGCAGCTTGAGGAAACGGCCCTGGCGCGGGTTGACCCGGGACAGCGGCACGGCCATCAAGGTCACGATGAACACCAGCAGCGGCAGGGAAATCCGCCATTGCAACTCGGCGATGGAGCGCAGTTCCTGGCTGCCGAACAACGAGGCAGTCGGGAGCGCGTCGCGGTCGGTTACCTCTTCACTGATTTCAGGCTTGGCCAGCATCACACCATAAGTGTCGTACTTGATCGCCCGATAGTCCGCGAGGCCAGGGCTGCCGTCATAACGATAGCCATTTTCCAGGATCAGGTAGCGGCTGCCGTCAGGGCGTACTTCCTGGCGCCCGCTATTGGCCACCAGAATCGAAATGCCGCGGTCTTTCTGGTTCTGGCCGAAGTTTTTCTGGGAAATGAACACACCACCGAGGTTGGAGCGGTCATCGGTCATGGTTTCGGTATAGGTCACCCGCGTGCCGTCGTTGAGCGCCTGGAAGCGCCCGGGCTCCAGGGTGTCGAACTCGGTCATCGCATCCTGTTTGTTCAGCAGCAGCTGGAACTGCATGGCGCCCTGGGGCGCCAGACTCATGCTCAACCATGCCACCACCAAGGCAACGCCGGCGGCCGGCACCATGGTCATGGCCAGCAGACGCTGCTGGCTCATGCCGGTGGCCGAAAGCACGGTCATTTCACTTTCGAGGTACAACCGGCCATAGGCCAGCAGAATGCCCAGGAACAGGCCAAGCGGCAGGATCAACTGCAGGAAGCCCGGCAGGCGAAAGCCCATGATCAGGAACAGCGAGCCCGGGTCCAGAGCCCCGGAAGCGGCCTGGGCCAGGAATTTGACGAAACGACCACTCATGGTGATGACCAGCAATACCGCACTTACGGCACTCAGGGTCAACAGGACTTCGCGGGACAGATAACGGAAGACGATCAAACCAGACACTCCAGGGTTGTCAGGCTAAGGCGGCCAAACAAGCAAGCATAACGAGTCGACCCGTTTGCACGGGCCGGCTAAAAAGATTGCGCATTATCCTGTGATTGACCGCGCCTGTCACGGAGCTTACTCATGCGCGTGCACAAAGCATGTGGCAAGGGTTGTCAGGTTCCGTCGGCGAGGTTCAAACTGCGGCCTTTGCCGCTGGCGGTTTACCAAGCCGCCAGGCGTTAAAGCCTGCGTACAAACCTCAGGCTCACAGACCTTGATAAGGGACCCGAAAATGGAATTGGTTGTAAAAAGCGTTAGCCCCGAAACGTTGAAAACCGCCACCCTCGTGGTCGCTGTCGGCGAAGGCCGCAAACTCGGCACCGCCGCCAAGCAGCTGGACGAATTGAGCGGTGGCGCCATCAGCGCCGTGCTCAAGCGCGGCGACCTGGCCGGCAAAGTCGGCCAGAGCCTGCTGCTGCAAAGCCTGCCCAACCTCAAAGCCGAGCGCGTCTTGCTGGTTGGCGTGGGCAAGGACGCCGAACTGGGCGACCGTCCGTTCCGCAAGATCATCAGCGGCATCCTCAGCACCCTCAAGGGCCTGGGCGGTAGCGAAGCGACGGTGGCACTCGATGAAATCGTCGTAAAAGGCCGCGACAGCTACGGCAAGACGCGCCTGCTGGCCGAAACCCTGGTCGACGGCGGTTACATCTTCGACCAGTTCAAGAGCCAGAAAGCCGAACCCCGCGCCCTGAAAAAAATCACCCTGCTGACCATCAAGGCCGCCCAGGCTGAAGTCCAGCGCGCCGTGACCCACGCCCAGGCCATCGCCAATGGCATGTCGTTCACCCGCGACCTCGGCAACCTGCCGCCGAACATCTGCCATCCGACCTTCCTCGGCGAACAGGCCAAGGCGCTGGGTAAAGAGTTCAAGGGCTTGAAAGTCGAAGTGCTCGACGAGAAGAAGATCAAGGAACTGGGCATGGGCTCGTTCTATGCCGTGGGCCAGGGCAGCGACCAGCCGCCACGCCTGATCGTGATGCAATACAACGGCGGCAAGAAGTCCGAGAAGCCTTACGCCCTGGTGGGTAAAGGCATCACCTTCGACACCGGCGGCATCAGCCTCAAGCCGGGCCTGGGCATGGATGAGATGAAGTACGACATGGGCGGCGCCGCCAGCGTCTTCGGTACCCTGCGTGCCGTGCTGGAGCTGAAACTGCCGATCAACCTGGTGTGCATCCTGGCCTGTGCCGAGAACATGCCGAGCGGCGGCGCTTCGCGTCCAGGCGACATCGTCACCACCCTGAGCGGCCAGACCGTCGAAATCCTCAACACCGACGCCGAAGGCCGCCTGGTGCTGTGCGATGCCCTCACCTACGCCGAACGCTTCAAGCCGCAGGCCGTGATCGACATCGCCACCCTCACCGGTGCCTGCGTCGTCGCCCTGGGTTCCCACACCTCGGGCCTGTTGGGCAACAACGACGAGCTGATCGAGCAACTGCTCAGCGCCGGTAAAGCCGCCGACGACCGCGCCTGGCAATTGCCGCTGTTCGATGAGTACCAGGAACAGCTGGATAGCCCGTTTGCCGATATCGCCAACATCGGCGGCCCGAAAGCCGGCACCATCACCGCGGCCTGCTTCCTGTCGCGCTTCGCCAAGAACTTCAACTGGGCGCACCTGGACATCGCCGGCACGGCCTGGACCAGCGGCGGCAAGGACAAGGGCGCCACTGGTCGTCCGGTTCCACTGCTGACCCAGTACCTGCTGGATCGCGCCAAGGCCTAACCCTGTAGGAGCGAGAATGTCGTGGCGAGGGAGCTTGCTCCCGCTGGACTGCGCAGCAGTCCCCAGCTTTTCTGGGGCCGCTTCGCGCCCCGGCGCAAGCAAGCTTGCTCGCCACAATACGCTCGCTTTTATCCCGGTTGAGGCCGTTCAGGAACCGCAATGACCCAAGTCGACTTCTATATATTGCCCAGCGCCGACCCGCTCGCGCGCCTGGACTTTGCCTGCAAACTCACCGAAAAGGCCTGGCGCATGGGCCATCGCATCTACCTGCACTGCAGCGATGCCGCCCAACGTGACGAGCTCGATGCCCGCCTGTGGCGCTTCAAGGGTGAAAGCTTCGTGCCTCACGGCCCCGCCGAATCCGAACCCGACGGCCTGGTCGTCCTGGGATTGGGCGACAGCTGCGGCGATCACCATGACCTGCTGGTCAACCTCGACCTGAAAGTACCGCCCTTTGCCAAGGCGTTCGCCCGCGTGGCGGAAGTGGTGGTGGAAGATCCGGCTATTCGTCAGGCCGCGCGGGAGAGTTTCCGTTTCTACCGCGAACAGGGCTATCCTCTGCAAGATCACCGGCTACAACGACTTTGAGTAAATGATGGACACTTCCAACCCTTTAAAAAAAGACGACCACCTGCTGGACGACCTGGAGTCGATCCGCAAGTTGCTGGGTGATGATGACTTGCAACCGCCGCTGCTGACCGAGACGGTCGAAGGCGAGGTACAGATTCCGCTGCTGTTCGACATGGTCGGCGGCAAACCCGTCGCACCGGAACCGGTTGCGCAGGCGCCCGCCGTCGAGCCGGCCCCCGCCGAAAAAGGCCAAGACGCCCTGCTGCTGCACCTGGACAACGAACTGCGCGCCGCCGCGCAACTGATCATGCAGGACGTGATCGACGACTTTGCCCCGCACATCGAAACCGAGATCAAGCGCCGGCTGGATGCGCGGATGGAGCGGTTGCTCAGCCAGTATCAGTCTTAAATCAAACAAAGATCCTCTGTGGGAGGGGGCTTGCTCCCGATAGCGGGGTATCAGCTACCCCTGAACTGGCTGGTCCACTGCTATCGGGGGCAAGGCCGCTCCCACATTTGCCCCCCATACACCTCAAGCCCGTCTTCGCCTCGCCCTGCGCCCTATCCCCCGTTATACTTGCCGGCTTTCCTGAATTAATGCCAACTAGGGTCCCGCCGCGCATGGATAAGACCTACCAGCCGCACGCCATCGAAACTTCCTGGTACAACACCTGGGAATCCGAGAATTATTTCGCCCCGCAAGGCGCGGGCGATTCCTACACCATCATGATTCCGCCACCGAACGTCACTGGCAGCCTGCACATGGGCCATGGCTTCAACAATGCGATCATGGATGCGTTGATCCGTTTCCGCCGTATGCAGGGTCGCGACACTCTGTGGCAGCCGGGCACCGACCACGCCGGTATCGCCACCCAGATGCTGGTGGAACGCCAACTCGAGGCCACCGGCCAGAACCGTCACGACCTGGGCCGCGAGAAATTCCTCGAGAAAGTCTGGGAATGGAAAGACCAGTCCGGCGGCAATATCAGCCGTCAGATCCGTCGCCTCGGCTCGTCCGTAGACTGGAGTCGCGAACGCTTCACCATGGACGATGGCCTGTCGGAAGCGGTGAAGGAAGCCTTTGTGCGCCTGCATGAAGACGGCCTGATCTACCGCGGCAAGCGCCTGGTCAACTGGGACACCAAGCTGCACACGGCGATCTCCGACCTCGAAGTGGAAAACCACGACGAGAAAGGTTTCCTGTGGAACCTCAAGTATCCGCTGGCCGATGGCGCCAAGACTGCTGAAGGCAACGATTACCTGATCGTCGCGACCACCCGTCCGGAAACCATGCTTGGCGACGCCGCCGTGGCCGTCAACCCGAACGATGAGCGCTACCAGGCGCTGATCGGCAAGTTCGTCGAACTGCCGCTGGTCGGCCGTCGCATCCCGATTATCGCGGACGACTACTGCGACCCCGAGTTCGGCACCGGCTGCGTGAAAATCACCCCGGCCCATGACTTCAATGACTACGAAGTCGGCAAGCGCCACAACCTGCCGCTGCTGAACATCTTCGACAAAAATGCCGCCGTGTTGCCGGCCTGCCAGGTCTTCAACCTGGACGGTACGCTGAACGACAGCATTGACGGCAAGATCCCGGCTGAATACGTCGGCCTCGACCGTTTCGAAGCACGCAAGCAGATCGTCGCCGCCTTCGACGCCGCCGGCCTGTTGGTCAGCGTTGACGACCACGGCCTGAAAGTGCCGAAGGGCGACCGCTCCGGCACCGTGATCGAGCCGTGGCTGACCGACCAGTGGTACGTGTCCACCAAACCGCTGGCAGAACCTGCGATCGCCGCCGTGGAAGATGGCCGCATCCAGTTCGTGCCCAAGCAGTACGAAAACATGTACTTCTCGTGGATGCGCGACATCCAGGACTGGTGCATCAGCCGTCAACTGTGGTGGGGCCACCGCATTCCGGCCTGGTACGACGAATCGGGCAAGGTCTATGTAGGCCGCGATGAAGCCGAAGTGCGTGCCAAGCACAACCTCGGTGCCGACATTGCGCTGCAACAGGACAACGACGTACTGGACACCTGGTTCAGTTCGGGCCTGTGGACCTTCTCTACCCTGGGCTGGCCGCAGCAGACCGAATTCCTCAAGAAATTCCACTCCACCGACGTGCTGGTCACCGGTTTTGACATCATTTTCTTCTGGGTCGCCCGGATGATCATGCTGACCATGCACCTGGTGAAGAACGAAGATGGCACGCCGCAGGTACCGTTCAAGACCGTGTACGTACACGGGCTGGTGCGTGATGGCCAGGGCCAGAAGATGTCCAAGTCCAAGGGCAACGTGCTCGACCCGCTGGACATCATCGACGGCATCGACCTGGAAACCCTGGTGCAGAAACGCACCTCGGGCCTGATGCAGCCGAAGCTGGCGAAGAAGATCGAGAAGCAGACCCGCGACGAGTTTGCCGACGGCATCGCCAGCTACGGCACCGATGCCCTGCGCTTCACCTTCTGCTCGCTGGCGTCCACCGGTCGCGACATCAAGTTCGACATGGGCCGCGTCGAAGGCTATCGCAACTTCTGCAACAAGATCTGGAACGCGGCGCGCTACGTGCTGGATAAAGGCGAAGACTGCGGCCAGAACGGCGAAGCTTACGAGCTGAGCCTGGCCGACCGCTGGATCATCTCGCAGTTGCAGCGCACCGAAGCCGAAGTCACCCGCCAACTCGACCAGTTCCGTTTCGACCTGGCCGCACAGGCCTTGTACGAGTTCATCTGGAACCAGTATTGCGACTGGTACCTGGAACTGTCCAAGCCCGTGCTGTGGGACGAGAACGCGCCGATCGAACGCCAGCGTGGCACCCGTCGCACCCTGGTGCGCGTGCTGGAAGTGGCGCTGCGCCTGGCGCATCCGTTCATGCCGTTCATCACCGAAGAAATCTGGCAGCGCCTGGCGCCGCTGGCCGGTATCGAAGGCAAGACCATCATGCTGCAACCTTGGCCGGTGGCCAACGAAGCGCGCATCGATGAGGCGGCCGAAAGCGATATCGAATGGCTCAAGACCCTGATGCTCGGCACGCGCAACATCCGCGCCGAGATGAACATCGGGCCGGGCAAGCCACTGGCGGTGTTCGTCAAGAACGCCAGCGCCGAAGACCAGCGCCGTCTCAACGAGAACGATGCACTGCTCAAGAAGCTGGCGAAGCTGGAGTCCATCACTGTCTTGGCTGATGGCGCCGAAGCACCGCTGTCCGCCACCGCATTGGTGGGCGACATGGAAGTGCTGGTGCCGATGGCCGGCCTGATCGACAAAGGCGCCGAACTGGCGCGCCTGGACAAGGAAATCGCCCGCCTGCAAGGCGAAGTGCAGCGGGTGGGCGGCAAGTTGTCCAACGCGGCTTTTGTCGACAAGGCGCCGGCTGAAGTGATCGACAAAGAGCGCGCCAAGCTCGCCGAGGCTGAACAGGCCCTGGGCAAGCTGGCGGAGCAGCATGCGCGGATTTCCAGCCTGTAAGGCGGAACCTGTGTGAAAAAGGAGACCTTCGGGTCTCTTTTTTTTGCCTGGAACTCCCCAATTCCAGGCTGGCAATACAATCAAGGTGGAAGGGGACCTGCCCTCTCCCACATTTGCCCGAGATCACCTCGGGATGTGTGACAATGCTCGCCACTTTGAGCCAACACCAGAATCATCATGACCGCCCCCAGTACGCCAAAACCTCCGCGCAAGAAGCCTAAAACCGCAGCCACGGCCAAACCCGTCGTGCCGCGCAAAGAGGCCACTCTGCACCCGCGCAACCGTCACACAGGCCGTTACGACTTCCCGGCGCTGATCAAGATCACGCCGGAACTGGCGAAGTTCGTGATCATCAACCCGTACGGCAAGGAAAGCATCGACTTCGCTAGCCCGGAGGCGGTGCGGGTCTTCAACCGGGCGCTGCTCAAGGCCTTCTATGGTATCCAGCACTGGGACATCCCTGCCGACTACCTGTGCCCACCGGTGCCTGGGCGCGCCGACTACGTGCACTTCCTCGCCGACCTGCTGGCCAGCACCAATGACGGCAAGATCCCGCGCGGTTCTATCGTCAAGGTGCTGGACGTCGGCATGGGCGCCAACTGCGTCTACCCCCTGATTGGCTACATGGAGTACCGCTGGAACTTCCTGGGCTCGGACGTCGACCCTGTCGCCGTGGCCGCAGCCAAGGCCATCGTGCAGTCCAACGACCTGGGCAAAGTCATTCAACTGCGCCAGCAACCCAATCCCAAGCAGATCCTGCTGGGCTTGCTGGAACCGGGCGAGCGCTTTGACCTGACGATGTGCAACCCACCGTTCCATGGGTCCATGGAGGAAGCCACCAAGGGCAGCGAACGCAAGTGGCGTGCCTTGGGCAAGGCGGATCCCAAGCGCAAGTTGCCGGTATTGAATTTCGGTGGCCAATCGGCCGAGTTGTGGTGTGAAGGCGGTGAAGCACGCTTTGTGACGCAGTTGATTGCCGAGAGCGCGCATTTTGCCCACAAGGTGTTGTGGTTCAGCACCCTGGTGTCAAAAGCGTCGAACCTGCCCGCAATCGAGACGGCACTGAAAAAAGCCGGCGCGCTGGAAAGCCAGGTGGTGGAGATGTCCCAGGGGCAGAAACAAAGCCGTTTCGTCGCCTGGACCTTCCAGACCAAGAACGAACAACTGATCTGGCGCCAACGCTGGGTCCGCAACTGACCCCTGTAGTGAGCGGGCTTGCCCGCGCTGGGCTCGAAGCAGCCCCATACCAGACACTGCATTTCTTCAGCCTGACCACAATTGCCGGTTTTAGGGCGGCTTCGCCACCCAGCGCGGGCAAGCCCGCTCACTACAAGGCAAATCGCAGGCAATAAAAAACCGTGCCCGGATCGCTCCGGAGCACGGTTTTTTTGCTGCGTCTTACTTGTTAACAGCGTCGGTCAGGCCTTTGGCCACAACCAGCTTGATAACTTTCTTGGCAGCGATTTCGATGGCAGCGCCAGTCGAAGGGTTACGGCCAGTACGGGCAGGACGCTCGGTCACTTTCAGTTTGCCAACGCCTGGCAGAGTGATTTCGCCGCCGTTTTCCAGCTGATCAGCAACAACTTGGCTCAGTTGGTCCAGCAGAGCGCGCACGGTAGTTTTCGGTGCGTCTACTGCTTCAGCCAGGTCAGCGATCAGTTGGTCTTTAGTAATAGCCATTGTGGTGTTCCTTCCCTATCAAATTCATATGGATTGCAGAGTGCAGTGTCAGCCATCGAGCCCGACCGTCTAGGCCTGGCACCCCAGGCTTAATAACCGCGGAGATCGGGGTTATAGATGCTTGAAACGGGGATTGGTTCGACCTGACAGATGCTGAATGCACGCTTAACGCCGAGACTTGGCGTAAGACGGGGCAAAACTAGCACAGAGACGGGGAAATATCCGCCTCTACCTAGCCATTTGGTCAGCTTTATCGCTCTAAACCGTGAAAAAAAGGCATATGCCCCGTCAGAGAGCATCCAAAATAGCCTTCCAGGCGTGTCTTGACCAATGGGTGCGGTACACTGGGCGACTTTTCGGGGAGGCCACCGGCTCCCCTTCAACCAGCCGAGAAGCCTATGCCGATCCGTCATTGCATCGTCCACCTGATCGACAAAAAACCCGACGGCACACCCGCAGTTCTTCACGCCCGCGATACGGAGCTGTCCGAATCCGCCGCCATCGAGAATATGCTTGCCGACCTCAACGAGAGCTACAACGCCAAACAAGGCAAGGCCTGGGGGTTCTTCCATGCCGAGTCCGGCGCGCACCCGTTCAGCGGCTGGTTGAAGGAATATTTCGACGGTGCCCAGGATTTCACCCGTTTCAGCCGGATGGCGGTCGAGCACCTGCAAAAGCTGATGGAGGAGTCCAACCTCTCCACCGGCGGCCACGTGCTGTTTGCGCACTACCAGCAAGGCATGACCGATTACCTGGCCATTGCCCTGCTGCACCACAGTGAAGGTGTGGCGGTGACCGACGAGCTGGACGTGACCCCATCGCGCCACCTCGACCTTGGCCAGTTGCACCTGGCAGCGCGGATCAATGTGTCCGAGTGGCAGAACAACAAGCAATCCAAGCAGTACATCTCGTTTATCAAGGGCAAGAACGGCAAGAAGGTCTCGGAGTACTTCCGCGACTTCATCGGTTGCCAGGAAGGCGTCGACGGGCCGGGCGAGACCCGCACCCTGCTCAAGGCCTTCAGCGACTTCGTCGAAAGCGAAGACCTGCCGGACGAATCCGCCCGCGAGAAAACCAAGACCCTGGTGGATTACGCCAGCAGCCAGGCCAAGCTCGGCGAACCCATGGGCCTGGAAGAACTGTCGGGCTTGATCGATGAAGATCGGCCAAAAGCGTTCTACGACCATATCCGCAACAAGGACTACGGCCTGTCTCCGGAAATCCCGGCGGATAAACGCACCCTCAACCAGTTCCGCCGTTTCACCGGCCGCGCCGAAGGCTTGTCCATCAGTTTCGAGGCGCACCTGCTGGGCGACAAGATCGAGTACGACGAAGCCGCCGGCACCTTGATCATCAAGGGCCTGCCAACCCAACTGACCGACCAGCTCAAGCGCCGCAACTGATGCTCGGCGGGGTGTTCAAGAAAGTCTTGCTGGTGTTGCTGGTGGTGGTAGTGATCCAGAACTGGGGCAAGATCGAGCGGGTGTTCAACCCCTCGCAGGTGGTTTCGGAGTCGATACGCGCCTCGGCGCGCGTGGTGCTCTACTCCACCGAGTGGTGTGGCTACTGCAAGCAGACCCGCCGCTTCCTGGACCAGAAAGGCATCCCCTACCAGGCCTTCGACATCGAGAAGGACGCCCAGGCGCGCAAGGCATATGAGGCGTTGGGAGGTGGCGGAATTCCGTTTGTGGACGTGAACGGCACGTTGATCCGTGACTACAACCCGGACGCGATCATGGCCGCGCTGAAGTAATCCACTCGACAAAACACCGCAGAACTCCATGTGGGAGGGGGCTTGCTCCCGATTGCAGTGTGTCAGCGCCAGCTGTTCTGGCTGATTCACCGCCATCGGGAGCAAGCCCCCTCCCACATGGGGTTCTGCGGCGCTTTTATCTTAGGTGTGACTAGCGCAAGACAATCATCCGGCCAAGAATCTCGTGCTGCTCAAACCCCAGCACCGCCTGCAAGGCATTCAACACGGCTTGCGGGTCTTTGCTCGGAAAGCTGCCACTCACACGTTTGCCGGCCATCTCGTCGTTGAGCAACAGAATGCGCCCGGGGTAGTAACGCCCCAGATCCTTGACCACATCGGCCAAGGGCGCCTTGTAGTAGTTGAGCCAACCGTCACGCCAGGCCAGGCGTGATTCGCTGTCGACCGGGTGCATAGGTTCGGCGACACCGTCGGCGTAGGCCACTTGCTGGCCTGCCGTCAGAATTTGTTGCTGGCCCTGCCTGGAAGGCGTCACTGCAACCCGCCCGGAAAGCACCGTCACCTGGGCACCCGCCGGTTGCAGGCGCACCTCGAACTGCGTGCCCAGCACCCGCGCTTCACCGCTGTCGGCGCCCACTACAAAGGGTTGGCCGGTGTGAGTCACGCTGAAAAAACCGGCGCCGCGACGCAATTGGATATGGCGCTCGCCCTGGCTGAAATCCACGGCAATGGCACTGTCGGCATCCAGGGTCACTTGGGATTGATCGGCCAGGGTGACGGTCCTCACCTCACCGGGCGCCGTCACATAGTCGGCGCCCAAGTCATCGACCCAGCGCGACGGCTGCCAGCCTGCGCCCATGCACACCATCAACAGAAGGCTCGCAGCTATCGCCAGTGCACCGGACCAGCGCACCACCCGTGAGCGCTTGGGGGTGTTCATCGCATTGAGGTAGCCCTGCAAGACCAGCGCCTCTTCATCCGCCAGTTGACGTGCCGGCACTTCACTCAGCTCCCACAGCACCTGCGCCTGGGAGTAAGCCTCGACGTGCGCCGGGTCGGCGCGCAACCACCGGCTGAAGGTCGCCTGGTCGCCACTGCTGGGCTGGTCGTGCAACAGGCTCAACCAGTCGAGCGCGGCCTGCTCCTGAGCGGGTGTGGGGGTGACGTTCACGGTGCTTTCCCTGGCGTGCGTGGAGGCGGCGGTTCACGAAGGCTGGCCTTGCAGGCTTCGAGGGCACGCATCATATGTTTTTCCACGGCACTTTGGGACAAGCCCATGGCCTGGGCGATCTGCGCATACTTGCGGCCATGGATGCGGTTAAGCAGAAAAATCTGCCGGGTGCGCTCCGGCAAACTGCGCAAAGCGGCTTCGACATGGCGCAAATCATTGCCCGCTTCGAGTGCCGCCTGGGGTTCACAGCCTCGGTAGTCCTGCTGCTCCGGCAACCAGCCTTCGCTGCTGCGCACCCGCGCACTTTCGCTGCGTAGATGGTCGATGGCAATGTTGCCCGCGCAGCGCAACAGGTAGGTGCTGAGTTCTTCGACTTGCACCAGCGGCCGGCGCCAGAAACGCAGGAACAGGTCCTGCACCAGGTCGGCCGCCGTGGCACGGCAACCCACGCGGCGGCTGACCAACGCTTCCATCTGCGAGCGCTGGGACAAGAACACCTGCAGGAAATGCGCACGCCCACTGGCCGCATCGGCGTGCGGGTGGTCCTGGGATTCCGGTGGGGTGCCGACCCTCATGGCAGCATCCGCCAACACAGCACCGCCAACAGAATCACGGGCGCCACTACGACACGCGACGTCGCGGCCAGTCGGTAGGAAGCGGACAGTGAGGTTGTGCTGTGCATGCGGGAGGCGCCAGGATCATCAATGCGCGATATTAATGATAAATATTCTCATAAGCAAAAGAGAACGGATGAATCACCTGCGTCCTTTATTGAGCTGCAGGATTGCCCAACGTTGTCACGCAACCTACAATGCGAACAATTCTTGTTCTCTGACGCACACCAATGTTCGTGGAGTGATCGCGTTGCAGCCGTCCAACACCGTCGAAGTCCTGTACCACGACCATCACCACTGGCTCACCGGCTGGTTGCGACGCAAGCTCGGCTGCCCTGAAAGTGCCGCGGACCTGGCGCAAGACACCTTTATCCGGGTGCTGACCGCACGGGAAACCCCAACCCTGATCGAACCCCGCGCCTTCCTCACCACCGTGGCCAAGCGTGTCCTGTTCAATTACTACCGTCGCCAGGACTTGGAACGCGCCTACCTCGACGCCTTGGCGCAACTGCCCGAGCACGTCGCGCCTTCGGAAGAAGAACGCGCCATCATCCTGCAAACCCTGCTCGAGCTGGACCAACTGCTCAACGGCCTGCCGCTTCAAGTCAAACGCGCCTTCCTGCTGGCCCAGCTCAACGGCCTGACCTACGCGCAAATCGGCGCGGAACTGGGCATCTCGATTGCCACCGTCAAACGCCACCTGAATAAAGCAGCCATGCGTTGCTACTTTGCCCTATGAACTTCTCGACCCACGTCGCCGAGCAGGCCGTGCACTGGCTGATGGAAATGCAGCAAGGTGGCCTCAACCCGCGCCAGCATGCGGCCTGGCAACAGTGGCTGGCGGCCCACAGCGAGCATCAGCGCGCCTGGGAGCATATGCAACGCGTTAACCAGCGCCTGCGCGGCATGCCTTCGCCCCTGGCCCATGCGGCGTTGAACGCGCCGAAGTCCAACAGCCGGCGCCAGGCGCTGAAGTTGCTGCTGATCCTCGGCGCGGGGTCGGCGGCGGCCTGGGGCCTGCGCCAGCAACACATTCTGCCGCCACTGAGTGCCGACTATCGCAGCCCCGTAGGCCAGCGTCGCAAAGTGCAGTTGGCCGACGGCAGCCAGTTGCAGCTCAACACCGGCAGCGCGGTGGATGTGCACATGGATGGCCGGCAGCGCTCGATCCGCCTGCTCGACGGCGAAATGCTGCTGACGGCCCGGGCGGGTCATTCGCCCCTGCGTGTGCTGACCGGCCAGGGCCTGCTCAGCAGCCAGGCGGCGCGCTTGAATGTGCGCCAGTTCAACGACCACACCCAACTGGCGGTACTCGACGGCCACGTCGAGGTCATGCCCGACCACTACAGCGGCCTGCCACTGATCGTCGAAGCCCGCCGCCAGGTGAATTTCACTCGCAAAGGCTGGGACACCCCGCGCCCCGTCGACGCCAACAGCGGCGCCTGGGCCGATGGCATGCTGATGGCTGCGCATATGCGCCTGGAAGATTTCCTCACCGAGCTGGGACGCTACCGCCGCGGTCAGCTCAATTGCGACCCGCAGGTGGCCAACCTGTTGCTGTCCGGCAGTTATCCGCTGGACGACAGCGAACGCATTCTCGATCTGCTGGAAGTCAGCCTGCCGGTCAAGGTTCGCCGCTTCACGCGTTACTGGGTGAGCGTGCAGGCACGCGCCTGAAAATATTTTCGACAACCGTGAGCCGTTTTCCAGCCCTCGCGTGACAGAGAAGGAAAGCCACCTTGATCCTTCCTTCTCAGGACCGCCCTTTATGCTCCAGCAACCCACCCCTCTCGCCCGCGCCCTGCGCCAACTCCTGCTCGGCGCCAGCCTCAGTTTCGCCGTGCTGCCCCAGGTGATGGCGGCCGATGCCAAGCCCTATCACATCGCACCGGCTTCGCTGGAAGCGGCCCTGAACCAATTCGGGCGAGAAGCGGGTGTGCTGATTTCCTTCGGCTCCGAGCTGACGGCCGGCATGCAAAGCCGGGGTCTATCCGGCAACTACGGCGCCGCCGACGGCTTGCAAAAACTGCTGGAAGGCACCGGCCTGCAAGCCCGCGCCGAGGGCAACAATGCCTATAGCCTGCAACCGGCCAACGCCCCCACGACGGTCGAACTGCAAACCTCCAATGTCGTCGGCGACTGGCTCGGCGATGCGCAGCAAACCAACGTGTTCGAACACCCCGGCGCCCGTGACGTGATCCGCCGCGAAGCATTCGAACGCCAGGGCGCCACCCAGGCCCGTGACGTGCTCAACCGCATCCCCGGCGTCAACGCTCCGGAAAACAACGGCACCGGCAGCCATGACATGGCGCTGAACTTCGGTATTCGCGGCCTCAACCCACGGCTGGCCTCGCGCTCCACGGTGTTGATGGATGGCATTCCGGTGCCCTTCGCACCGTATGGCCAACCCCAGCTGTCATTCGCCCCGATCAGCATGGGCAACATGGATGCAGTGGACGTGGTACGCGGTGGCGGCGCCGTGCGTTATGGCCCGCAAAACGTCGGCGGCATCGTCAACTTCGTGACCCGCGCCATCCCGGATGCACCGACGGTCAAAGGTGGCTTGCAGACCGAGACCAGCCCGTCTTCCAGCCACGATGGCTTCAAGACCAGCGGCAACCTGCTGGCCGGCGGCACGGCCGACAACGGCCTGGGCGGCGCGATTCTGTATTCCGGCACCCGTGGCGGCGACTGGCGCGAAAACAGCAACACGCGCATCGACGACCTGATCCTCAAGGGCAATTACCAACTCGACGACGCCAACAGCTTCAATACCATGGCTCAGTACTACGAAGGCCAGGCCGATATGCCCGGCGGCTTGAACGTAAAGGACTACAAGGCGGACCCGTACCAGTCCACCCGCCCCTACGACAAATTCTGGGGCCGCCGTACGATGTTCAACGCCGGTTATCGCTACCAGGAAGACCGCCGCGAGTTCACCGCCAACACGTTCTTCACCACCACCTTGCGTAACGGCTACCTGGACCAGGGCAACTTCCTTTCACTGTCACCCCGCGAATACTGGGTACGCGGCCTGGAAACCCGCTTCGCCCAGGGCTTTGACCTCGGCCCCAGCCGCCATGAGGTCGGCATCGGCTACCGCTACATCAGCGAAGCCGGTCACGAAATGCGCTATCGCACGCCGATCACCGCCAACCAGCAAATGCCCGATACCAACAGCCGCAACGACCGCGACACCCGTGGCGCCACCGAGGCCAATGCGTTGTTCGTTGATGACCGCATCGACATCGGCAAGTGGACCATCACGCCGGGCGTGCGCTACGAGATGATCGAGTCCCAGCAAACCAATAACCTGACCAACGTCAAATACAAGGGCGACTACAACACCGCACTGCCGGCGTTGAACGTGCTCTACCACCTCACCGAAGACTGGAACCTCTACGCCAACACCGAAGGCTCGTTCGGCAGCGTGCAATACAGCCAGATGCCCAACCGCGTAGCCAGTGGCGAAGTGAAGCCGGAAAAAGCCCGTACCTGGGAACTGGGTACCCGTTATGACAATGGCAACCTGCGTGCGGAAATCGGCGCGTTCCTGATCAACTTCGACAACCAGTACGACAGTAACCAGACCAACGACACTGTGGTCGCCCGGGGCGAAACGCGCCATCAGGGCATCGAATCGAGCATCAACTACGCCCTCGATGCGTTGAGCCCGGCGCTCACAGGCTTTGATGTCTACGCCACCTACGCCTACGTCGACGCGACCATCCGCGAAGACGGCCCGAACAAAGGCAACCGCGTACCGTTTTCGTCCAAGCACAAAGGCACCCTGGGCGTGGGTTACACCGAAGGCCCCTGGAAGCTCAACCTGGACAGCAGCTACCAGAGCAGCCAGTTCGCCGATAACGCCAATACCCGGGCGGAAAGTGCCGACGGCGCCAACGGACGCATCCCCGGCTACATGCTGTTCAGCAGCCGCGCGGCGTATGACTTCGGCCCGCAGTTGTCAGACCTGAACGTGGCGGTCGGTGTGAAAAACATCTTCAACAAGCAGTACTACACCCGTTCGTTCGACGACAACAACAAGGGCAAATACGTCGGCGAGCCGCGCACGGTCTACGTGCAAACCTCCATCGCGTTCTAACTGCCCGCCAGGCAGCTGGGGGTGCCCGCCACCAAGGCGTCGATGGCGCAGCGCACCTTGGCGGGCATATGCGCAGCCGTCGGCCAGATCACATGGATCGGCGCAGGCTGGGCGCGGTGGTTCGGCAACACTGCTTCCAACTGCCCACGCAGCACGTAATGCGCAATCAACCAGCTCGGCAACCAGGCCAGGCCGACGCCCGCAATCGCGGCATCGGCCACGGCCTGGAGGTCGTCGAGCATCAACATCGATGCCACCCCAGCGCGAAAGGACGTATTGCAACGGTAGGCAATGCCTCGGTGACCGGCGAGGTCATCAATACAGTCAATCGGCCCGACACGCTGCAAGTACGCCGGCGAAGCGGCCAACCCGACCGACTGCTCACCCAGGCGGCGCGCGCTCAGACGGTCGGTGTCCGGTAACGGGCCGATGCGCACGGCGACGTCGAAACCTTCCTGCACCAGGTCCGTGAGCCGGTCAGAGAATGAAATCTCGATCTCCAATTGCGGGTAAAGGTCCATCAAGCCCCACAAGGCAGGCGCCGCATAATGGTGGCCGAACGCCAATGGCAAGCTTGCGCGTAGACGCCCACGCGGCTGTTGTCGGCCGCTTTCGAGCACCGACTCGGCAGCTTCCAGTTCGGCCAGTGCACGCAGGCAATGCTCGTGATAGGCCTGCCCATCTTCCGTCAGACGCTGGCGACGCGTGGAGCGCTGCAACAGGCACGTGCCCAAGCGCGCCTCCAGCCGCGCCAGGCCCTTGCCCACGGCAGAGCGCGTGAGGTTCAGACGTTCGGCGGCTTCGGTCAGGCTGCCGCTCTCGACGATTTGCAGAAACAGTTCAACGCCGTCGAAACGTGGAGTGGCCATGGTTTATTGTCGCTCCTGAATCCCCTATCCAGGGAAAACTTATCACGAATAAAGAATCCTGTTCCCGCGAGAATAAACCCTCATTCAATCCAAAGGAATTGCCCATGCCGCCCGCCGCCGCTGTATCGGCCGTCAGCGCCCCACGGACCGCCAGAGATGGCCTCGCCCTTACCGCTGTGTGCCTCGTTGCACTGATGTTCGGCCTGGAAATCTCCAGCGTGCCGGTCATCCTGCCCACTCTCGAACAACAATTGGGCACAGGCTTCCAGGATGCCCAATGGATCATGAACGCCTACACCCTGGCCTGTACCAGCGTGCTGATGGCAGCGGGCACCCTGGCCGATCGCTTTGGCCGACGGCGCATGCTGGTGCTGTGCTTGTGGCTGTTCGGCCTGGCTTCGCTGGCCTGTGGGCTGGCCGATACGGCGCCCATGCTGATCGCGGCGCGTTTTGTCCAGGGTGTGGGAGCCGGCGCCATGATGATTTGTCAGTTCGCCATTCTTTCGCACCAGTTCCGGGAGCCGGCGGCGCGTGCGCGGGCCTTCGCGGTATGGGGCGTGATTGCGGGCCTGGGCCTGGGCTTCGGGCCCATGGTGGGGGCCTTGATCCTGGCGATCGCGGATTGGCGCTGGGTGTTCCTGGTGCATGTGCCGCTGACCCTGCTGACCCTGGTGCTGCTGCGGGTCAGCGTGCAGGAATCGCGGGACCCGGCGGGTCATCGCCTGGACATCGCCGGCATGCTCACCTTGACGCTGTCGGTATTTGCGCTGGTGTACTTCATCACCCAAGGCAGCGAGCACGGCTTCGGCGCACCGGCCATGCTCGCTTGGGCTGGTCTGTCGTTGATCGGGTTGCTGTTGTTCGTAGTCATCGAGCGGCGCAGCGAGCATCCGATGTTCGACTTCTCGGTGTTCCGCATCCAGCGTTTCAACGGCGCGTTGATGGGCTCGGTCGGGATGAATTTCAGCTTCTGGCCGTTCATGATCTACTTGCCGCTCTATTTCCAGGCGGGCCTGGGCTACGACACCCTGACCACCGGCGGCGCCCTGCTGGCCTATACGCTGCCGACCTTGCTGGTCCCGCCGCTGGCTGAACGCCTGGCGCTACGCTATGGCGCGGAGCGGATCATCCCCGTGGGCCTGGGTTTGATGAGCGCCGGGTTTATCGCCATGGCCCTGGTCAACGGTACCGAGCAACCGAGTATCGTGCTGGTGCTGTGCAGTTGTGTCATCGCGGGCACGGGTTTGGCGCTGACCAATTCGCCGACCACCAACACCACCACCGGCTCGGTCTCGGCCGACCGTGCCGGCATGGCGTCGGGTATCGATCTCAGTGCACGGCTGATTACCCTGGCGCTCAATATCGCGCTGATGGGGCTGGTGTTGCTGCTCGGGATCAGTCATCAACTGGCCAGCTTGCTGCCCGAATCCACAGCAGCAGACTGGCCGGCGATCAGCCAGCATCTTGCCGCGGGCAAGCTGGACGTGCCGGGGCTGACCGTGACGGACGCCCAGGCGGCGCTGCGCCATGGCGCCGGTTGGGCGATGCTCTTCGCCGGTATCGGTGCTGGCGGCCTGGCACTCTTGAGCCGGTATTTTTTCCGCAGCCGTTAAACGAAAACGGGCCTGCATCTGCAGGCCCGTTTGGCTAGGGAGAAAGAGCGGTCAGCTGTTAATCGCTGCCTGCAAGTTTTCTTCGAACTCTGCTTCGAGCGCACCCTCGTCGACTTTGTTGGCCGGCAGACTTTTCCCGGCAGCGCGTGGCTTGCCTTGCAGTTTGCCGAACAGGTGCTCCAACGCATGTTCAAGCTTGATGGCTGCACCATCGATCGCCTGCTCCAGCGTATCGGCTTTATCGCAGACCGAGATCGGTTGATGCCCCTTTGGCCGGGCTTCCAGCCGGCAACTCAAGTCATGGGGGCCGGGCTTGTCGCCGTTCTCATCGCGCAGGTAAACCTCAACGCGGGTCAGGTGTTCTTCATAACGATCAAGCGTGCTCTCAATGGTCGTACGTACCCACTCCTCCAGTCGGATGCTGCTTTCAATATGGTTATCGCTATTGACTTGGATTTGCATAGTTCTTCCCTTATTTCAGCTAGCTCGCGGGAGGTCACAACTGCAACACCGATGCGGTGAAACCATGACCTCTTGATGACACAATTGAGCAGTCAGCGAAACATTTCAACCCCTTTGCAAAGATAAATCCCACATTACAAATTAAGTCTGACTACGAGCAAAAACGCTGTTAGGGTGGGGAGTTAGTTAAATCTTCCTACACCTTGCGAACCTCACAATTGCCCCTCTCCCAACGGGTGCAATCCGCGAAAAACCTCGGCCTCCTCCACCAGCCAATCATGCACCGCACGCACGCCCGGATGGCTCAACGCACCCGGCGCATACAGCAGCACGTAGCGTTTGTGGTTGGGCACGGCGACACCGAAGGGCACGATCAAGGTGCCGCGCTCCAGCTCGTCATTGAGCAACGTGCGCCGCGCAATCGCCACGCCCATGCCCGCGATGGCGGCTTCGATGGTCAGGTGGTTACGGTTGAAGGTGTGCCCACGTCGCACATCGGCGAGGTGGTAGCCGATGGCATTCAGGTAAAACTCCCACTCGGCGTATTCATAACTCCCACGCCAGGCCGTGATGTCGTGCAACAACGGGAAGTGCGCCAGATCCGCCGGTCCGTGTAACGGCGGACGGCCGCGCAACAGGCTCGGCGCGCACACCGGGAATATCTGCTCGTCCAGCAGGGCTGTGGATAACAAGCCTGGATAGCTGCCGTCGTTGAGGTCGATCGCCAAGTCAAAGTCGCCCTCGTGCAAGGCAATGCTGCTGTCTTCGGCGACCATGCGCAGTTGAATATCCGGGAAGCGTTGCTGTAAACGCGGCAGACGTGGGGTCAGCCACTTGCCCAGAAATGATGGAATCGAACGCAGGCGCAAGGTGCCGCTGATCATACCCGCGTCCAAGCGCTGCAACTCGGCATCGATGCTGCCGTAAGCCTCCCCGACCGTCGTCGCCAACCGCTGGCCCTCGGCACTGAGTTCAACCCCACGCGCCCGGCGATGGAACAGTCGAAAACCCAAGCGCTCCTCCAACTGCCGGATCTGCTGGCTCACCGCCCCCGGCGTGATGTGCAGTTCTTCAGCGCAACGGGTGAACGACAGATGCCGTGCCGCACAGGAAAACACGTGCAACCAGACGTAGGTCTGACCATGGAGGGGGCGGGTCATAGCGTTTAGTCCTGCTAAAGGGTTTCTTAGGATAATTCGTTGGTCAGTGCCGATCTAGAGGATCAGTATCGCGCCAATTGCGCTCGGCCTACAAAAATGGCAGCGATTCCTACTCCATTGCTTGTAAGGCTTTAGCATGGCTATCAGTGTTTTCGATCTATTCAAAGTCGGTATCGGCCCTTCCAGCTCTCACACCGTCGGCCCCATGCGGGCAGCGGCAAGCTTCGCCCAGGCACTGGTCGACCAACAGTTACTGAGCGCCACGCGCCGGGTCGAAGTGCGCCTGTACGGCTCGCTGTCCGCCACCGGCGTGGGCCACGCCACCGACCGCGCCTGTGTCATGGGCCTGATGGGCGAATGGCCCGACCAGGTCGACCCGACCTCGATCAACGCGCGCATCCAACAGTTGCGCGAGTCCGGCCGGCTGCTGCTCGCCGGCACCCAGGACATTGCCTTCAATTGGCACTCCGATCTCCTGCTGCTGGACGAAAGCCTGCCTTATCACCCCAATGCCATGTCGCTGCACGCCTACGGTGAAACCGGCCTGCTGAGCGAGCAAACCTATTATTCGGTGGGCGGCGGCTTCATCATCGACGCGGCTGAAGCGGCTTCGGGCACTGCACCGACCAGCGATGTGCAATTGCCCTACGACTTTTCCAGCGCGGTCGAACTGCTGGCCCTGTGCAACAAGCACGGCCTGCGGGTTTCGGAACTGATTATGGCCAATGAACGGGCGTGGCGCAGCGACGAAGCCATCCGCAGCGGCCTGCTGCATATCTGGTCGGTAATGCGCGAATGCGTAGAACAGGGCCTGCGCGACGAAGGCATTTTGCCGGGTGGCCTGGATGTGCCGCGTCGCGCCGCGAAATTGCACCGCAACCTGCTGGAAATCGGCAAACCGAATGTCATCACCTCGACCCTGTCCGCGATGGAATGGGTCAACCTGTTCGCCCTCGCCGTCAACGAAGAAAACGCCGCCGGCGGGCGCATGGTCACGGCGCCGACCAATGGCGCGGCGGGGATCATCCCGGCGGTGTTGCATTACTACATGAAGTTCAATGCCAACGCGTCTGACGACGATGTGGTCAATTTCTTCCTGGCCGCCGCCGCTGTCGGCATTCTGTGCAAGAAAAACGCCTCGATCTCGGGCGCCGAAGTCGGCTGCCAGGGCGAAGTCGGCTCAGCCTGCGCCATGGCCGCCGCCGGGTTGGCCGAGATCCTCGGCGCCACCCCCGAGCAACTGGAAAACGCCGCCGAAATCGGCCTGGAGCATAACCTGGGCCTGACCTGCGACCCGGTCGGTGGCCTGGTGCAAGTCCCCTGTATCGAGCGCAACGCCATCGCTGCCGTGAAGGCGATCAACGCCACGCAAATGGCCCTGCGCGGCGACGGCAAACACTTCATCTCCCTCGACCGGGTGATCCGCACCATGCGCGATACCGGTGCCGATATGCATGACAAATACAAAGAAACTTCACGGGGCGGCCTGGCGGTCAGCTGGGTGGAGTGCTGATCGGAGCACTGCTACCCGCCCCAACGTGAGCCCGCGCAAAAATAATAACGAGGCAATATCGATGACCGATGTACGTACACCTGCCGTAGAAAACCCTGCCGTAGAAACAACCGTGACCAGCGGCTGGACGCAACACGACACCACCTGGATGCTCGGCCTTTACGGCACCGCCATCGGCGCGGGCACCTTGTTCCTGCCGATCAACGCGGGCGTCGGCGGCTTCTGGCCGCTGATCGTGCTGGCGCTGCTGGCTTTCCCGATGACCTTCTTCGCCCACCGTGGGCTGACGCGCTTTGTGTTGTCGGGCAAATCCGGCGACATCACCGAAGTTGTCGAAGAACATTTCGGCGTCGGCGCGGGCAAGCTGATCACCCTGCTGTATTTCTTTGCGATTTTCCCGATTTTGCTGGTGTACAGCGTGGCGCTGACCAACACCCTTGGCAGCTTCATGGAGCACCAGTTGCACATGACGCCACCACCGCGGGCAGTCCTGTCACTGGTGCTGATCCTCGGCCTGATGGCCATTGTGCGCTGCGGCCAAGGCGTGATCGTCAAAGCCATGAGCGTGCTGGTGTACCCCTTTGTCGCCGCGCTGTTGCTGCTCGCGTTCAGCCTGATCCCCAACTGGAACGGCGCGTTTTTCGCCTCGGCCGGGGATGGCATGCCAATGCCGCTGTTCTTCAAGACCCTGTGGCTGGCGATTCCGGTGATGGTGTTTTCCTTCAACCACTCACCGATCATTTCCGCGTTTGCCGTCGATCAAAAGCGCGTCTATGGCGCCCAGGCCGAGCGCAAAAGCGGCGGGATCCTCGCCACCGCCCACGGCATGATGGTGCTGACAGTGATGTTCTTCTGCTTCAGCTGCGTGCTGGCTCTGTCGCCGGCCGACCTGGCGGCCGCCAAGGCGCAGAACATTTCGATCCTGTCGTACCTGGCCAACCATTTCCAAACGCCGGTCATCGCCTACGCCGCGCCGTTGATTGCGCTGGTGGCGATCACCAAATCCTTCCTGGGCCACTACATCGGTGCCAGTGAAGGCTTCCAGGGCCTGATCGTCAAATCCTTGCGCGGGCGTAACCGTTCGATGTCGTCCAAGGCGCTGGAACGTTGCACCGCAGTGTTCATGGTACTGACCTGCTGGGCCGTGGCGACCTTCAACCCCAGCATCCTGGGCATGATCGAAACCATGGGTGGACCGATCATTGCCTGCCTGTTGTTCCTGATGCCGATGTACGCGATCCGCCGCGTGCCCTCTCTGCGCCAGTATTCGGGCCAGTTGTCGAATGGGTTTGTGGTGGTGATCGGGTTGATTGCGCTTTCGGCGATCGTTTTCTCGGTACTGCCCTGAAACAGGTCACCGCTCTCAAAGACACCCCGAGATGACTGTGGGAGGGGGCTTGCTCCCGATGAGCGGTGTGTCAGCCAATAAATACTCGGCTGAATGACCGCCATCGGGAGCAAGCCCCCTCCCACACAAGGACCGCATTGTTTGTCAGATCGCTGTACGGCACGCCCTTTGCTGTACAGCTCATGAGGTAAACGGATTTTGTAAAACCTCAGCGACGGAGTGGCCGGTGGTCAGGCAACGCGAACTATTCCCGACACCGGTCGTCAATGACTGCATGTTCCTATCAGGCGGTAACGCACCATGGACAATCCTTTTCAGATCATCACGGACACTTTCAGCCCCGATTACCGCGTCAACCTGAGCATCCAACGGCTCGACGGCAGCATCATGCTCACCCTCTCGAACGAAACGGGCGTGGTGGCCAAACGCATGATCAGTGCCGAACAACGCAACGATCCGCAGCGGCTCAAGCGGCTGGTGCAAAGCATTCAATTCGGCATTGCCATAGAGCAGGGCCATAGTGCCATGGAGATCCTGGCGATGATGACGGACGGTGACAGCCACAAACTCCTGCAGCGCCCGCCCGCCCGTCCCCTGCCCTTCAGCGTCGGGCTCTAGAGTTCGCCCTTCTCGGTTTCCTGGCTCGCCTCGCCTTTGCGACGCGGGCCTTCAACCTTCACCGACGGGAATGCCGACGAGGCATATCGAACGACCATGATCGAAAACGCCAACAGCAGAATACCGCCGCACAGGTAGATGATGCCGATGTCCGGCGGGTTGTGGTGCGATACGTTGGAGATCAACAGGCGCGTCAGCGCAGTGATCGCCACGTAGATCAGGAAGCGCACCGGCATGTGGTTGGTCTTGAAATAGATCCCGACCATCGCGCCCAATTCCAGGTAGATGAACAGCAGCAAGATGTCATCGATCTTGATATGCCCGTTCTCCAACATCCCGAGAAACTCCATCACCGCCGCCCACGCGGTCACCGCACCAATGGCAAACAACGCCAGGTAATGGAATGTCTCGACAAACAGGTTGCCCAGGGATTCGGCCAGCCCATGGACGTTCTGGCGCAGCCTTTCAGCCCAGTTGATTTTCACGATGATGCTTCCTTAGGTCGGCTCGACCGGATAATGCGAGTTGAACGTGACGGTTGTTCTGCATGCAGAAAAAAGGCCAGCGGCAGCTATAAGATGATGGCGGGGTGATATGAGGCACTGCAAACCTGGCTTTTCGGGCTACATTAAAAAACTGCTACCCAAACCCCACGGTTTGGCTTAACCTTTAGCTGTATATAAATACAGTAGTCGCAATAGACAACTATCGTGAAGGCATGTGAGGTGGTGAATGGCCGTCGAAGTGGTATACCGCAGCAGCCGAGATCTGGAGCGTTTGTTCATGGATAAAGCCGAAGCTGACCGTCATGACAAGATGCTTGAACTCGCTGAGTTGCTCGCAGAAGTGTTGCAAAAAGCCGTGCCGTCCCTGAGCGAGCAGCAAGTGGAAGAAGCCGGGATCTACATGGCGAAGAACCGCGATGTGTTTGCCAAGGCGTTCAAGAGCCAGCCGGATGCACTGGCCGAGTTGCTGAACCCTGCAACGGAATGAAGTCCGAATTGAACAGGCCCTGAGTCACTGGCTCAGGGCCTTTTTAATGCCTGGGCTATTTATACAGCAGACGCTCGGCCAGCTCATCGGCAACCCGTGCCGGGGAACGTTTTTCGGCTTGGGCGTGGGCGAAGATTTCGGTCAGGCGCCTGCCTATGTTTGACAGATGGGCCGTGATATCCGCCAACTCGGCGCCGTGGTGCTTGAGAGCGACGTAGATCAGGCCGCCGGAGTTGATCACGTAGTCGGGGGCGTAGAGGATGCCTCGCCCTTCCAGTTGGTCGGCGATCTCCAGGTTGGTCAGTTGCGCGCTGGCGGAACCGGCCACAGCGGCGCAACGCAGTTGGCCAACCGTATGGCGATTGAACACCGCGCCGACGCCGCAGGGCGCGAGAATATCGCAAGGGGTGCTGAGCAAGGCATCGTTGGCGATGGGGTGCGCGCCAAGTTGTTCCATGGCCAGTTGGACCTTGCCATGATCGATGTCGCTGACCAACAGCTCGGCACCGGCCGCGTGCAGTTGCTCGGCCAGGGCATACCCCACATTGCCCAGCCCCTGCACCGCCACGCGCAAGCCTTCGAGGTTATCGCTGCCCAGGCGGGCCATGGCGGTGGTGCGGATACCGGTAAACACTCCCATGGCCGCGTGCGGCGCGGGGTCGCCGGCGGCGGTGGTGCTGGTGACGAAGCGCGTGTGCTGGGCAATGCAGTCCATATCGGCAACCGAGGTGCCGCTGTCGATGGCGGTAATGAAGCGGCCGTCGAGTTTTTCGATGCAGCGGCCAAAGGCTTCGAACAAGGCGGCGCGGCTTTCCACGTGCACGGGGCGGATGATCACCGCCGTACCGCCGCCTACCGGCAGGCCGGCCAGGGCGGCTTTGTAGCTCATGCCTTGGGCCAGGCGCGCGGCATCCGCCACGGCACTTTGATCGTCGGGGTACGTCAGGTAACGACAGCCGCCCAAGGCCGGCCCCAGGCGACTGTTGTGGATGGCGATGATCGCCTTCAGACCGGTCACCGGGTCGACGCTCAGGTGCAGCGATTCAAGGCGGGTGCTGTGCATGAGCGCAAACATCAATGAGCTCCCGAATCACTTCTGGTAGTGGCCCAAGTATAGGCTTGCGGTAGAAAAATGCTGGACTGCACTGGAATAAGGCTCACGGTTTTGCAGGCCCTAAGACATAAGACGGTAGGATATTTCTCAAGACGCTGGACGAAAATTCACAGCAAGGCTAAAACGAGGGCATCCGCCGGAGAAAGCAATGAATCCCCGCCAAGCCTTTTTCGCCTGCCTGGACCGCTCTCCCCCCGCGCTGTTTGAAGCGGCGTTGTGGATTGCCGCCGAGCACGATCCCGCCGTGCAGCCGTTGCTCATCCTGCAAGACGTCACCGTGCTGCAACAACAGGTCGCGCTGGGCATGCCCATGTTGCCCGCTGACGAACTGGGTCAACCCCTGTTGCGGCGCTTGAACGACCTGGGATTCGCCCAGGACGAATTCACCCCGCTGCGCCCCGCCGCCGCCCTGCTGGACAAGGTACTGCAACGCAAGCGCGGGCAACCCTTGGCCATGGCGCTGATCGCACTGGAAATCGCGCGACGCCTGGACATCCCCTTGGTGGGCGTGAATTTCCCGGGGCATTTTCTGTTGCGGGTGCCCGGCGCCGACCATCTGCTGGACCCCTGTGGCGGTCGGCGTCTGTACCCCAATGACTGCCGCGAACTGCTGCAACGCCAATATGGGCCGAATCTCAAGTTGCAGGCCGAACACCTGAACACCGCTGAACCCCGCTGGATCCTGCAACGGCTGTCACGCAACCTGCGCCAGCTGCACCTCTCCAATGATGCCCCGCTCGACGCCTTGATCGATGCCGAGCGCGTTCTGGAACTGGGCAATGCCAGCGCCGCCGACTACCTGGCCCGGGCCAGCCTGTATCAGCGCCTGGACTGCCCGAATGCCGAGCGCTTTGACCTGGAACATGCCCTGCTGCTCAGCGAAGACCCGATTCAGCGCCTGCGCCTGACCGAGCGGCTGGGGCATCTGCCGCCCAACACGGTGGTGCATTAAGCCCGCGGCGCCTTGAGGATATCCGTCTGCAACGGGCTCTTGGGCACGCTGACGACAGGCGAACGTACCTGAATGATCAGCAACGCAGCGATCACCGCCGGAATCGCGCAGAAGAAGAAAATCTGCTGCACCGGAATATGCATCGCCAACAGCAGGCTGCCGAACAGCGGCCCCAGGATCGAGCCGAATCGTCCCACCCCCAAGGCCCAGCCGGTGCCGGTAGCGCGCACATGGGCCGGGTAGAAGTTGCTGGCGAAGGCATTGAGCGTCAGTTGGCCGCCGATGATGCAGAAACCGGCGGCGAACACGCAGGCCACCAGGTAACGCGGGTTGGCATGGTTCAGCCCCAACAGGACGGTGCACAGCGCAGCCGCCGCCAATACGCCGGACAACAGCCGCACCTTGCTTTTCAGGCGGTCGGCGAACCAGGCCATGCCGATGGCACCCAGGGTGCCGGCAAACAGGAACATCGACGTCACCAGATTGGCTTCTTTCAAGGCCAGGCCACTTTCCAGCAGCAGCGACGGCAGCCAACTGATCATGAAGTACAAGAGGATCAAGCTGACAAAAAAGGTCGCCCAGAGCAGCAGGGTCGGGCGCGCATAGCCGTTGCGGAACAACTCCAGCACCGTCAGCTTGCTCCCCTCCTCCCGCTGGCTTTCGGCCGCGCTGGCCAGTGGCGGCTGCCAGCCGGGCAGCATGCGCGCCGTGACCTTTTGCAAGCGCGCATAGGGCGGTGCGTCACGCAACAGGCGCGGCAGGGATTCGGGCAGCAGCCACACCAGGAAGGGGAACAGCAGCAACGGCGTGACGCCGCCCGCCAGGAAAACCGCCTGCCAGCCAAAGCCTTCGATAAACCCCGCCGCAACGAACCCACCCGCCGCGCCGCCGAACGAAAAACCGCACGCGGCCAACGTCACCATCAAGGTGCGCAAACGGGGTGGGGAGTATTCCGACATCAACGCCATGGCACTCGGCATCGCACCGCCCATGCCAATCCCGCAGATAAAGCGCGCGGCCATCAGCGTCGTCAGGGAGTTGGCAAACACCATCAACACCGTGAGGCTGGCGTAGATCAGCACGCAACCCAGCAGGATGCGCCGCACGCCAAACCGGTCGGCCAGCGGCGTCACCAGCAGCGAGCCCAACGTCAGGCCCAACAGGTTGGCACTGAATACCGGGCCGAACGCAGCTTTTTCCAAGCCCCAATCCTTGGCCAACGCCGGTACCACGTAACCCAGCACCTGAGCGTCGTAGCCGTCGGTCACCAGCAACAGCGCCAGTAGCAGGAGGATCAACCACTGATAGTTCGACACCGGACGGGCATCGAGTGCCGCACGAAAGCTGGCAATCTGATTGTGCATCGCAAGGTCCCTTTATTTTTTATGTGGGCAACTTCGATCCAATGTGGAAGGGGGCAAGCCCCCTCCCACATTCATTCAGGGTGTATCAGGGGTATCCGGCTGATTAGCCGGATGTGCTTGCACAAACGCCGGATGCCGGGCCGCCAAGGCTGCCACCCGCCCGATACGCGGGTACGCGGCCAAAGGCACCTTGAAACGTTCCGCCGCGTACAACTGGGGAATCAGGAACGCATCCGCCATCCCCGGCTGCTCGCCAAAGCAAAAGCCTTTATCGCCAATCAGTTGCTCCACCGCGCCCAGGCCCTGGCTGATCCAATGGCCGATCCATTCCAGCAACTGTGCCTCATCATGCCCCCACTTTCGCAACAGGTTCTGGGTGCTGGAGTTGTGCAATGGGTGGATATCGCAGGCGATGATCGAGGCAACCGCCCGCTCATGGGCACGGGCGGCCAGGTCTTTGGAGAGCAGCGGCACCTGTGGATAACGTTCCTCCAGATACTCGATGATCGCCTGCGACTGGATCAGTAACGCCCCGTCATCAGTACGCAACGCAGGCACGCGGCCTTGCGGGTTGATCGCCAGGTATTCGGGCTGGCGGTTGGCGCCGCCCGCCGGAACCAGCAGGTTGACCGGCACGGCGCTGAAATCCAGCCCCTTGAGCGCCAGCGCGATACGCACCCGATACGACGCGGTAGAGCGGTAGTAGGTATAGAGATCCATCGCCCGTCCCTCTCAGTGCGCCGCGACCACGGTGCCACGGCACTCGCCGAAGCCAATGGGAGCAAACCCTTCACGGCTGCAACGGGCACGCAGGATGATTTCGTCGCCGTCCTCAAGGAACTTGCGCACCTCGCCACTCGGCAGTTCAATCGGTTTTTTTCCGCCTTCGGTGATTTCCAGCAGGCTGCCGAACTGCCCCGGCTGCGGCCCGGACAAGGTGCCCGAGCCGAACAGATCTCCGGCCTGCAACTGGCAGCCGTTGCTGCTGTGGTGGGCAACCATTTGGGCTGCGGTCCAGTACATGTGCTGGGTGTTGCTCAGCGTCAGGCGATGAGCCGGCAGGTTCTGCTCACGCATCGAAGCGGTGGTCAGCAGGACTTCCAGTTCGATATCCAGGGCACCTGCGTTCTGGTCACGCTTGTCCAGCAGGTAAGACAGCGGCTGCGGGTCACCTTCGGGACGCGGCGCTTGCGCCTTGCGGAACGGCTCCAGCGCTTCAGCCGTAACCACCCAGGGCGAGATGCTGGTGATAAAGCTCTTGGACAGGAACGGCCCCAGCGGCTGGTACTCCCAAGCCTGGATATCCCGCGCCGACCAGTCGTTGAGCAGGCAGAAACCGGCGATATGCTCGGCCGCGTCGCCAATGGCAATCGCGTCGCCCATGGCGTTGCCCGGGCCGATCCAGATGCCCAGCTCCAATTCGTAGTCCAGGCGTGCGCACGGGCCGAAGCTCGGCTCGGTCTGGCCGGCCGGCAGCGTCTGGCCCTTGGGGCGACGGACGTCGGTGCCCGATGGGCGAATGGTCGAGGCGCGCCCGTGGTAACCGATCGGCACGTACTTGTAGTTCGGCAGCAAGGGGTTGTCGGGGCGGAAGAGTTTGCCGACGTTCTGCGCGTGTTCGATGCCGACGTAGAAGTCGGTGTAGTCGCTGATTTTCGCCGGCACGTGCATCTGGCAATCGGCGGCGCGGTGCAGCACCTGCGCCTCGCGGGTTTGCAGTTGGCTGCCTTCGGCCAGCAGTTCCAGCAGGCGTTCGCGCAGGGCCACACGCGGGCCACGGCCGAGTTCGAAAAAGGCATTCAACTGACCGCCGGCGGTGGCTTCCACGGCGCGGCGAGCCTCACCCTCGAACGCGTCCAAGGCGGCAAACAGGTCAAGGATTGAGTCACCAATCGCCACGCCGCTGCGCGGTGCCGAGCCCTTGATGCTGAACACCCCCAGCGGCAGGTTTTGCAGGGGAAAATCGCGGTGACCGTTGGCGGAGGCCACCCAGCTGCGGGTTAGCGTTGGATGAGTCATGGGTTATCTCCGGTTCGGGTTGAAGGTGGCGGGCAACGAGGCCCAGCACGCGTCATAAGTGTTTTGCAGTTGTGGGCATTCAAGGGCGAACTGTGTGGGACGCAGCACTTGGCTGGTCTCGAACATGAAGGCCATGGTGTTATCGATTTTGTGCGGTGCCAGCTCCACATTGATAGCTTTGGTGCAGGTCTCGCCATCCGGCCCATGGGCACTCATGCAGCTGTGCAACGACGCACCGCCGGGCAGGAAGCCTTCGGCCTTGGCGTCGTAGGCGCCTTGGATCAGGCCCATGTATTCGTTCATCAGGTTGCGGTGGAACCACGGCGGACGGAAGGTGTTCTCGGCCACCATCCAGCGCGGTGGGAAGATCACGAAGTCGAGGTTGGCCAGGCCGTGGGTGCTGGTGGGGGAGGTCAACACCGTGAAAATCGACGGGTCCGGGTGATCGAAACTGACAGTGCCGATCGTGTTGAAGCGACGCAGGTCATATTTGTACGGCACATTGTTGCCGTGCCAGGCGACCACGTTCAGCGGCGAATGATCCAGCTCGCAGGCCCACAGTTCACCGAGGAACTTCTGCACCAGGGTGGTCGGTTGCTTGAGGTCTTCGTAGTGCGCGACCGGCGTGAGGAAGTCGCGTGGGTTGGCCAGGCCATTGCTGCCGATAGGGCCCAGGTCCGGCAGGCGCAGCGGTGCGCCATGGTTCTCGGCGACGTAGCCGCGCGCCTCGGCGTCCAGCAGCTCGATACGGAATTTCAGGCCGCGTGGCAGCACGACGATTTCCAACGGCTCCACGTCCAGCACGCCCAGCTCGGTGGCGACGCGCAAGCGCCCTTGCTCGGGCACGATCAACAGTTCGCCGTCGGCATTGAAGAACACGCGCTCCATGGAGCGGTTGGCACAGTAGTGGTAGATGCTGATGCCCGAGGGTTTTTCCGACCCCGAGTTGGCAACCATGCCCACGAGCCCATCGACAAAATCCGTCGGTTCGCTGGGAACATCCAGCGGATTCCAGCGCAGGCGGTTCGGTGTCACCGCACCCAGAGGCCCACCGGCCAATTGCCGATCCAACTTAACAAACGCCGGATGATTGGCCGATGGCTGAATGCGATACAGCCAGGTACGGCGCGCTTCACTGCGGGCCATGGTGAAGGCGGTGCCGGAGAACAGTTCGGTGTACAGCCCATAAGGCGCTTTCTGCGGGGAGTTCTGGCCGACGGGTAGCGCACCAGGCAGGGCCTCGCTGGCGAATTCATTGCCGAAGCCCGATTGGTATTCGAGGTTCATGGAACATCCTCTGTACGGAATTGTTTTTATCGTAATTCACTTACGCATAACGTAATTTGATCACTATCGACCGTCAAGCTATAAAGACGCCCATTCATCTCTCGGATTCTTGCCCTTCCATGGATACCCCCCGCGACACCGGAAAACAGAAAGTCCGCTCGGCTGAAGTGGGCACCGATATCCTCAAGGCCCTGGCCGAACTCTCGCCGGCCACCTCGTTGTCGCGCCTGGCCGAACACGTGCAAATGCCCGCGAGCAAGGTGCATCGTTATTTGCAGGCGCTGATCGCCTCAGGTTTTGCCGAACAGAACCCCGCCACCAACCACTATGGCCTGGGTCGCGAGGCGTTGCGCGTGGGCCTGGCTGCGTTGGGCAGCATGGACGTGTTGAAAGTCGGCGCGATGCCCCTGGCGGAACTGCGCGATGAATTGAATGAAACCTGCTTTCTCGCAGTGTGGGGCAATCAAGGCGCAACGGTGGTGCATATCGAGCCTGCGGTGCGCGCCGTCACGGTGGTGACGCAGTTGGGTTCGGTATTACCGCTGCTCAGTTCGTCCACCGGCCTGGTGTTCAGCGCTTATTTGCCGTCGCGGGAAACCGTGGAGTTGCGCGAGCGTGAGATTCAGGCCGGAACCGCCCATGCCCTGGCCGACGATAAGGCCTACGCCGCCGTGTGCGAACAGATTCGCAGCCGTGGCCTGCATTTTGTGCACGGTTTGCTGATGCCTGGGGTCGATGCGTTGTCGGCACCGGTCTTCAACGCGGTCGGGCAAGTGGCGGCGGTGATGACCGTAGTCGGCCCCACCTCCTTGTTCCACGCCGATGAAAATGGCCCGGCGGCGCAGCAGTTGCTGGCAGCGACCCGGGCCGTAAGCTGGCGCATGGGCTATCAGCCCTGAATCAATCGTCCCAGCGTGACAGTGCCTCGACCACACGGTTTTCCACGCCTTTGACCTGGGCGCCGGCCACCACATAGTTGTTGCTGATCATGGAGAACACCAACCGCCGTCCGTGGGTATCGGTGAGGTAGCCGCTCAGGGACGAAACGCCGCCCATGGAGCCGGTCTTGGCATGCAGGTTGTTTTCCGCGAGCGTACCCTTCAGGCGATAACGCAGGCTGCCGCCGGTCATGCGCTCGGTATTGCCGGCGACCGGCAACGCGTTGTACCAGGCGTTGAACCACGGCTGCTTGCTCGCGGCCAATAGCACGTCCGTGAGGTTTTGCGACGACACCAGGTTACGCCGCGACAGGCCCGACCCATCGACCTGGCTCAGCGTCGTGGTATCCAGGCCCTGACGCTTGAGAAACCCGGCCACCGCCACCGCGCCCGCCGCCGCCGTGCCACTGTTGGCGGTCTTGCGCCCCATGGCCTTGAGCAAGGCTTCGGACATGTTGTTGTTCGAGAGTTTGAGCAACGGCGTGATCAGCTCCTGCAGCGGCGCCGATTGGTGCTCGGCCAGCACGGTCGCCGTGGCCGGGCTCGCAGCGCCCATCACCCGACGCCCCGAAACGCGGATGCCCTGCTGTGCCAGCGCCTGCTCGAACAGGTTGGCGACCAACTGCGTGGGCTCCCACACACTGACCAATTGCTCGCTCTGCCTGCCCGGCGCGACCGCACCGCTGAGCTGCAAAAGGTTGGTGCCATGCCGGCGATTGATCCCGTAAGTGTTGCCCGGCCCGCTGACGGCACGGTTGCTCAGTTGCAGGTAATCGGTGGGCGGGTAGATCTCGACCGTGACAGGCTGGCCAACGCGCACCGGGGCCTTGGCCGTGACCAGGACACTGCCCGCATCGAAATCGCTATTGGGTGATACGGTCAGTGCTGAAATCTGCGCACCGTAGTAGGTGGTTTCATCATCATGGGACCAGTCGACCCCCAATCGCTCGGCGTCGAACCAGGTGTCGTCGAACACCAGGTCGCCCTGCACCTGGCGAATGCCCTGGCTGGCCAATTGCGCCGCCAGCGCCTGGTAGTCGGCAAACTGCAGGGTCGGGTCGCCGAGGCCGCGCAGGTATAGGTTGCCGCTGAGACGATCGCCTTGGCGCGTGCCATTGCTGAGCAATTGTGTGGCAAAACGGTATTGCGGCCCCAGCACGTCCATGGCCGCAGCAGTGGTCAGCAGCTTGAGGTTGGAAGCCGGCACCAACCGCGTGCGTGGGTTGTACTGGTAGAGCGTGGCGCCACTTTTGGCATCCCGCACCATCAGGGAAACGCTTGCGCCGTGCAGCGCCGGGTCGGCCAGCAGTTGGTCCAGGCCCTGCCCGCCCGCCGTCTTCGAAGGCGTGGCGCAACCACTGAGCAACAACCCAAAGCCCAGCGCCATCGCGCCGGCGTGTATCCATCGTCCCCACTGCATAAAACTGGCATTCCTGAAACTACGAGAGTGCGCAGCTTGGTTAATTCACAGCCCTCAATCAAGTGCCAGGGTGGTGATGGAGAACGTACCGGCCTGAAACTGCGGGTCGGGCTTGGGTTCGGCAGTGCTCGGCGCAGGCTGGTTGAAGTCCATGGCCGGCAGGTAAACCCGCTGGCGTTGCGCGTCGAAGGCCATGTTATAGGCCATCGGCACGGTGCTGACGGTGGCCGACAAGGCGTAATGATCGGCATCACTTTGCTCGATCACCATGACGTTCGCGTCCACGCCGCTGGGGATCAGCAAACGACGATGTTGCGCATCGTAGGCCACGGCATTGACGTCACGCCCAATCGGCAGCCTGGCCTTGACCTCGCCGCTTTCACGGTCCGCAACGATCAGCATCGGCGAGTCGCCTCGACACGCCACAAACAAGCGCTGGCGCTCGACATCCTGGGCCAGCGCGCTCGGCTTGGGGCAATCGCTGAATTGCCAGGTATCGAGCACGGCAAAGGTATCGGCCGCATAGCGCGCGACCTTGCCTTCATCACGCATCGGCAAGAAGAAACTGCCATCGCCCTTGAGCAACAGCGGGTCGATCTTCTTCACCGCCAGTTCATGGGCGCCGGTAATGCGTTCCTGCTGGGGGTCGAACTCGAACAGCGTCGAACGATCCGCCCGACGCCCGCTGACGATAATCACCTTGCCGGTGGACGGCTCGTACACCGCGCTGTTGAGGTTGCTTTGCGCAACGGCGATACGCTTGAGCGGCTTGAGTGTGGATAACTGCACCACACTCAAGCTGCCGTCAGTGTTGAGCACAAACACGCGGTCCAACCCAGGCACGAACACCACACCGTTGGCGCCATCGGACTGCAGCACGGTCTTGACCGTACGCTGGTGCTGGACATCAAACACGGTCAACCCGTTTTCGCGGCGGGCCAGGAACAGATAGGGACGCGTCGGATCAAGGCCGACGAACCCCCAACTGTGCCCGGAGCCAGGCAACGTCACTCGGTGTTCGCGGTGGATGGCGCCGCTGTCCGCCGCTGCGGTGGTGCTGATGAACAGGGCCAGTAGCCAGGCGACCTTGTTCATCAGAACGTCACCGTGCTGGAAACCGACACCTGCCGCGCATCGCCAATCGAAACGAACTGCGTGTTCACCGAAGAGGTGTAGTAGGTACGGTCGAACAGGTTCTTCACGTTGAGCTGGAACTTGACCTTTTGCCCATCGATTTTGGTGTCATAGGTGGCAAACGCGTCGGCCACGGTGTAGCTCGGCAGTTCGAAGCTATTGGCGGCGTCCCCCGCCCGCTCGCCGACATAGCGCGCCCCGGCACCGACCCGCAACTGATCACCGCCCAGGAGGCTGCCGAAGTCATACACCGCCGACAGCGAGGCGGTGTTCTTCGCCACGTTTTGCAGGTCGTTACCTTTGTATTTGCTGTCCTCGACCACCACCGCATCGGTATAGGCGTAACTGCCGATCAAGCTCCAGTTGTCGGTCAATTGCCCGCTGGCGTCCAGTTCCAGGCCACGCGAGCGTACCTTGCCGGCGACGCTGTACACCGAGGTCAGGCCATCGCCCACCTGCACCAGCACGTTGCGTTTTTCGATGTTGAACAACGCCGCGCTCGCGGTGATGCGCCCCGGCATATCGAACTTGGTCCCCAGTTCCCAGGCTTTGGATTGTTCCGGTTCCAGGCTGCCGTCCAGCACCGTTTTGTTGGCCAGCGGCGCAATGGTGGAGTTGGGTTTGAACGACTCGGTGTAGCTGCCATAGAACGACAACTGGTCGGTGTATCGGTACACCAGGCCGGCACGGGGTACCCACTTCTGGCCGTTGCCATCGGTGTTGGCGGTAAAGGGCACGCCTTTGCCGGCGTACTGGTCGTACATCTGGTAGCGCGCGCCGCCTACCAGAATCCACTGGTCGGTGAGGTGGATGGCGTCCTGGAAGAACAGCGAATCGCTGCGCAGCAGGTCGGTCTGGTTACTGTCCGGGGCGCTGACGGTGGTGCCGGCCACTTCGTTGCCGTACACGGGGTTGTTGTAGTTGAAGACCCCACGCGGCGCCTGGCGGATCAGGTCGGCGCGGTAGATCTTGCGGTACTCATCGTCCAGGCCGAACACCAGGTCATGCTGCATGCCGGCCACGTCGACCTTGCCTTCGAGGCTGGCGGTGGCAAAACGGTCGGTGGTCAACGCCCCTTGGGTGCCGTCCATGCTGCGGGTCAACGTACCGTTGGTATTGACCTTGACCACACGGACTTGGCTGGCGTCGTAGGTCTCGCGGTTCCAGCTGTAGCCGAAATGAGCTTTCCAGTCGTCGTTCAAGTCATGGTCGACTTCCAGGCGATACAGGTCGGAACGGCCTTCCATGTTGTTGAACGGCTCGTCCAGGCGCCGAGTCGCCGGGATATTCAGCGGGTGGTTGGTCTTGGGATCAATGGCGGTGCCACGGTCGAATGGTGAAAGGAATTCACGGTGTTCATAGGCGAACACCACCTTGGTGGTGTCGCCGTACCAAGCCAGGGATGGCGCCAGCAGTGTCTCGCGGTGGGTACCGAAATTGCGCCAGTAGTCTTCGTCTTCATGGTCAACGATCAGGCGGTAGGCCAGGCCACTGTCGCCAATCGGGCCGGTGGTGTCGAGGTTGCCGCCGCTGCCGTTCTTGCCATCGCCGAAGGTCGAGCCGCGTACCGTCAGGGAGGTGGACTGCACCAGCTCGGGCTTCTTGCTGACGATATTGACCACCCCGCCTGGGTCCTGGATGCCGTACAGCAACGACGACGGGCCCTTGAGGACTTCGACCCGCTCGGCCGTGGAATTCAACGCGCGCCCCTGCACCAGTGGCATGCCGTCCTGCATGATCGAACCGTTACGGTTGTCGCCAAAGCCGCGCAACATCACGGCGTCTTGCGTGCTGCCAAGGGTGTTGGCCTGGGTGATCCCACTGACATTGCCCAGGGCGTCATCCAGGTTGCGCGGTTGTTGATCACGCAATACCTGGGCAGGGACGACGTTGACGGTTTGCGGGGTTTCCAGCAACAGGCCCTGGGAGCGCATCACTGAACTGGTGGGCGGTGGCTGGTAGCTGGTGGTGTCCTGGGTTTGGCTGGCAGCGTTGATGGTGGTCGCGCCGAGGTTGACGGCCCCTTCGGTAGGCACCGGTTCCAGGGCCAGGGTACGAGCGTCGATCTGGCGGAAAGTGAAGCCGGATTGGCTCAGTAGGCGCTGCAGGGCCTGGGTCGCGCTCATCTGGCCGCTGACCGCCGGAGCGCTGAGGCCGTAGGGGGCTTCATCGGTGTAGATCACGCTCATGCCGGTGACCCGGCTGAAATCGCTCAAGGCCTGGGGCAGCGGTTTGGCTGCCAGCGCAAAACTGAACTGGGTGCTTTGCTGCTCCTGCGCCCGTGCCACCGCCAGGGGCAGCAACGCCAGCCCCGACACCGCCAATACCGAGGCTCCCAGCCACTGTTTAACCCAACCGCCCGCCGTCGACTTCATGCTGTGAAAACCCGTGTAGAAAACGCTGTTAATGCGAATAAATCGCAGTTTCAAGCACTACACGGATGAGCCACAGGTTTACCTCACCGCGGTTCGCAAATAATTTTTCTATGAGGCCTGGATGCGAAAGCCAAAGCGCGGGAAATGCACATGCACAGTCCCGCCACGTTCGTCAGTACGGCGCAGGATCAGCTCTTCGCGGCCGGCAAACAACAGTTCACCGGCTACCGGGTCGACGCCGTAGTCAGTCGCCGCAATGCTCACCTGCTGCCCTGCCTTGAAGCCGTTCAAGTCCTCGAATACCTCATTGGGCAAGGGTGCCGGGGTCGCGTTGCGGGCGATCTCCAACGCCTGCTCGCCGCTCATCTGGCTTGCATTGCCGTGACCGAAACCCAGCACCCGCCCCAGCCAGGCCACTACTGCAGGGTAGGCGTCCACCAATGGCGCAGTCACCGGCGTTGCCTTGAGAAACCACATGGGATGGGCCAGGGCGAAGTCGGCGATCGACGGCTCGCCGAACAGAAAGTCGCCCTCTTCGCGCTGCAACTGCTGCTCCAGGCGCGCCATGATTGCCGGCCATTGGTGCTTGGCCAGTTCGGCGGGCAGTTTACTGGCCGTGCCGCCGCTGAAGAGCGCGGCGCGGTCGGCGATAAACGCCTTGATTGCCTCTGGCGACAACTTGGCAAAACGCACTGCCACCGATTCAGGCTGGAAGACCAGGCTGACGGCATGCGCAAACACCACGCTGTCGGCCCAGGTGGCGAAGGTTTGGGTGATCATTTCCTGGCCGAGTGGGAATAACACCGGCGAGGATTTTTCCTGCTCCAGCCGGCGCGCGATCAACGCCGTGTCGCAATAAATATCGGCGCCGACTTGCAACACCGGCGTTTTTCGATAGCCACCGGTCAACGCGGTCAGGTCCGGTTTGGGCATCACCGGCGAAATGAGCACTGAGTGCCAGGAGAGGCCCTTGAAACCCAGCAATAGCCGAGCTTTTTCCGCGAAGGGTGACGTCGGGTAATGATGCAGGATGAGCGCTGACATGCTGGAGTCCATTTACAACAAATGAGCCGTCAGCTTAGCGCGCAAAACGTCACGATGGCGTGATGGGAAACTATCAGTCAGGGTGATGAGCCACTCGCCGCCAGGCACTCCTTGGCGCTTTTCTTGAGTTTTTTGATCAGGCGTTCCTGGCGCAAGGCGTCGGCTTTGCTTGCACACACTTCGGTGTACACCAGCGCCACGGCGGGGCTGGAGAGAAAAAACCGCGCGCCCTTGCCGCTCTGGTGCATCGCGAACCGGCGCACCGGGTCGTTGCTGATGCCGCAATACAACGCGCCATTGGCGGCGCGTACCAGGTAGACAAACCAGGGTTTGGGGTCAGGCGTGTTCACAGCGGGATTCGGCCATGCAAAAAAGCCCCCAGCTTATCAACGACTGGCCTGAAATGCCTTCAAGCCTTTGCGTGCCTGGGCCCGCACGGCGTTTTTCACCAAGGGCGTCCAGCCCAGCAACAGGCCCTTGGCGCCCAATGCCTGGCGCGACCAGCGCCACAGGTCGAAATGATCGTGGTGCTCGCAGATCTTGCCATCACGAAACACGAAACGCGCCTGGATATCGTTGACCACCGTGTTGCCGGTGGCGCTGAACAGATACGTCGCCACCCAATGCGCGCCGCCGCGATGCTCATCGCTGCGCACATTGTCGAAGGTCAGGGAAAAATCCTTGGCGCGGGTGGTGAGCATGCGCCACATGTCGCCGGCATCCCGGCCACGCAGTTCGCCAAAGGCCGGGTCGCTGAAGACCACGTCATCGGTATAGCAGGCGGCCATGGCCTCGGCGTCCAGGCGTTGGAACGCCTGGTAGAAACGGGTAATCAACGCGGTATGGGCATCACTCATGTGCAGCTCCCTGAATCGTTGTTGTTGATAGGAGCGCACGATAATCCGCGCGGCCGGGGAAAGCCACGGTCATTCGCCAGGGGCATGAGTGATGTGTGAGCGGGTTACAGGTAGACAACGTCCAGCGTGGCGCTGCCGTCGATGAGGATTTCTTCGGCGACCGGCAGCGTGGTCTTGTCGGTGATCCAGGTGGCAATCGCCAGGTCAGCCTTGAAGGTTTGCATCGGCAATGGCGCGTAGGAACCGCTCGCCCCGTTCAGCGCACGCATCCAATCAGGCTGCCAGTGGGTGCCGGCGTACAGCCAGGTGCTGCCATCGACCGATTCGATCATCTCACGCAGTTCACCGTCCGCCGTGGCGTTGTTCATCCTCACTTCATACCAGCCGATTTTCTTGTCATTGGCGGCCAGGCCGAGGCCGAAGAATGAAGCGGTCCCGTTGTTGTAGCTGACGGTGCCGGAACGGTTATCGGTGACCTTGATGGCCAGGGTGGTGCTCGCTTCGCAGTTCACTTCAAGCGTCAGCGTGGCATCCGGCAGTTGCGTATTGCCCCGGGGCTTGAGGTCCTGCACGGATACCTTGCCGTGGTCGACAAGGCCACCATTGGACAATATCGGCGTACACGCCGCCGGGGTGATCTTGCCGGTAACGCTCAGGTCCACGCTTGAAGCAGCCGATACCGTGGAAACACCGGCCAGCATCAGTGCTGCGGCAATCATTAGTTGAGACTGTTGCATATCAATGCTCGCTTACGGTCGATTATAAGCGGGGCAACAAACATGCGTCGCCACCCTGCAAGTTCGACTCAATTAATAGACTAGGAATGTCAGACTCCCAACACACTAAGGATGAGAGGACAGGCAAATTTTAAAGCACGAACTAGTTAAACCAAATACAAGTAATACGAATACACCCAGCACACTAATGTCATAAAACCGCAACTATCATGGCACCATTCCCGATTCACGAGCATAAGCAAACAAATCCACATCCGTGGAAATACACAGCCGGTGCATGGCCGTGCTTTTCTGCTTGCTGATCGTGGAGATACTGCGGTTGACCCGCGCGGCAATCTGGCTGACGGTCATGCCGCTGGCAAGCATGCGCACCACTTCCTGTTCCTTGCCGGACAGCCTGGGGGTCTGTGCCGGTTGCGCCTGGTCAAGCTGGGCGCGCAGGCTTTCACTGACAAAGGTACGCCCCTGCACCACGGTTTGCAGGGCCTGGGGCAATTCTCTGGCCGAGGCGCTCTTGGCCACCACGGCCCTTGCACCGTGGGACAACGCCGTGCGCAGGGTCGCGACGTTGGCAAACATGGTCACCAGTATCACCGGCAACCTGGGGTAGCGCCGATGCAACAACCCAAGTAATCCATAACCGTCAGCTTGTTGGTCACCGGGCATCGCAAAGTCCGTCACTATCACATCACAGGGCACGCTGCCCACCAACGCCAGCAATTCGTCCGGCCCGTTGGCCTCGCCCACAACCTTGCACTTACCACTCGCCTCAATCACCACTCTCTGCCCTACGCGAACAATAGGGTGATCGTCAGCAATAATTATGCGGAGCATCGGTAATATCCATGATGGCAAATAAGTAGCAGCCAAAATACATCGCCCTGCCGAAGGCAACAACCGCCAATAAACACAGCTGACAGGCTATTACCCCATACTTCTGGAGGCCGGCATTAACACCTACACAATTAAAAGAAAATACATACAGAAAAGTACTACATAACAGAATGGAAAACTCCTTCACTTATCAAGTTGAAGTTTCCCCAAGTACTGTAGGTAGCGTTCCACATCCTCACGAAATATGCCCAGCGCCACAGCACAGTCAGCCACGCCCGAACGCTGTACGTCGTCCATCAGCCGCACCGCCTGCGGTTCAAGCGGCGTCGCACCGAGAAACGCTACGCCCCCCACCAGGCGGTGCAAGTGGTGGGCGGTCAATGCGGCATCCAGACTCGCCTGGGCCAGGGCCAGACCTGCCAGGTCGTACCGGGCTTCGTCGATCAGGCTGCGCAACATCGGCTCGACAACCTCCCAGGCGCCGAACGTGGCGACCAGGCTGGCGCGGGTCGGGCGCGGCTCGCACCGAGAGTAGGCCGGCCCGCGAGGGGCTTGGCGGGCATGGACGTGTGCATCCGATAGCCACTGCATCAACACTTCGCGCAACCGGGCCAGCGATACCGGCTTGCTCAGCCAGCCATCCATTTCACAAGCCAGGCAATGACGGACGTCCTCGGGGTCCAGCCGTGCGGTCAAGGCAATCACCGGCACCCGCGCATTCCCGGCCTCGCGTTCGCGGCGTCGCAGTTCGCGGGTCATGGTATAGCCGTCCATGACCGGCATGCGGCAATCGCTGATGACCAGGTCGAACGCGTCGGTGGCCAGACTATCCAGCGCCGCCTGCCCGTTGTTGACCACTCGATGGGCGACACCGAGCTTGTCCAGCAACCCGCTCATCAGCAGCCGATAAGTCGCGTGATCGTCGACCACCAAGACCTTGGCGTGCCGCCAATGACCGGGCAGATCGTCCGCCGACGATGCCTTAGGCGGCCCACCGCCTGGTTTATTGCCCCGCATAGTGACCTCATGCAGAGCGATAAGCTCACCAAGCCTTGCCTGACGCCAGGAGACGACGACACATCGCCGACTTTTCTGACAACTGCACTGGAACTTCTCGCTCAGAAAGTTTCGCCACCCACTGAGCTTGAGTAAAGGCGAAAAAAGCGCGAAACGTATCCAAATGAACTGGCCAAGGCGATACAACAACTACGACAACGGTATTTTTTCCCGAATTAAAACGCCCTCGTCGAACAGCATTACAGGGTTGCTCGCACTATCGTAATAGTTGCATTCACCCCGCACGGTCCCGGCGATAAATTCCCCCCGCTTTACCAATAACAGCGCGCGCCCCTCGATAACCCTAAATCCAATGGGCAACTTCCCCACGCGCTCTATCTGTCCCTGAACCTTGCACAGGAATACGTTCTCCCATGAAAGCCTCTTTCGCAGCCCTTGCAGGCAGCGTGCTGCTGGTGACTTGCCCTTGGGCGCTGGCTGCCAGCAGTGTCGACCTGACCGTCAAAGGCAGCATTACCCCCAGCGCCTGCGTCCCCACCTTGTCTCAGGACGGTACGGTGGACTACGGCAAGATCGCGTCCAAGGATCTATTGGTCGACAACTCAACCAAACTCACGCCTGTCACGCTGCAACTGAACGTGAGTTGCGAGGCCGCAACCCTGTTTGCCTTGAACGGCAAAGACAACCGCCTGGGGTCGGCCCACTTCTTCCTCGACCACAACTACGGCCTGGGTCTGATCAACGGCAACGAGAAACTGGGCAGCTATTCCATAGACCTGCTCAACCCGGTCTCGGAAGTTGCCGTGTACCCCCTGTTCTCCTCTGACCAAGGCCAAACCTGGTTGATGAACTCCGCAGGCAGCTATATGGGGCATCGCTACTGGAATGCGTTCAGCGACACCCTCGGCAGCGGCCCGCACTTTCCTACGGCGCTGCGCAGCGTGACCGTCGACCTGACCATCACTACTCACATTGCTCCGACCCGCACCCTGACGCTGAACGAGGAAGTCCCTCTGGACGGCAGCGCTTCACTGGACGTGCTGTACCTCTGACCGTCAACCCACCCCCCATTCACAAGGATCTGTGCCCATGGATAGAACCCCCTGCGCCGCGCTCGCCATTCTGCTGGCGGCCTGCACGCCCAGCGCTTTTGCAAGCAGCAGTATGGACTTGAGCGTCTCCGGGACCATTACCCCCGCGTCTTGCACTCCGACCCTGTCGAACGATGGCGTCGTCGACCACGGCAAATTGACCGCGCGCGACCTCGACCCCGTCCTTCCCACTCGCCTGCAAACCGGTGAGATGGATCTGGAAGTGCATTGCGAAGGCGCCACACTGTTCACCCTGACCACAGTGGATAACCGCGCCGGCACCGCCGCCGTCAACCCACGCTCGATGCACGGCCTGGGCATGGTCAACGACGACCAGAAACTCGGCGCCGTCTCGTTCGGGCTGTTTGAAGCGATCGCCGACAACGCGCCTGTGCAAACCATTATGTCTCGTGATGGCGGCACCACCTGGGGCCCCTCGTCTTACCTGGGGCACGCGGCCTTGACTGCATTTTCCGCCGCCAGCAGCGCCTACATACCTATCGCAGTGAAGGACCTGAACGCACGCCTGCGCGCCTACACGGTGATCGCACCGGCAAGCGACCTGACCTTGCTGGATGAGTTGCCGATCGACGGTCACGCCACGTTGCAGCTCAAGTACTGGTAATTGCCATTCCTTTTTCTGGAGACCCAACATGAATAAAGCCATCAAACCCCTGCTTGCCGGCCTGCTCCTGGCCAGCAGTACCAGTATTTTCGCCGCCTCCAATGTTGACCTGAGCGTCGTCGGCCTGATCACCCCCAGCTCCTGCGAGCCGAGCCTGTCTGCGCAGACGGTGGACTACGGCAAAATTTCCGCGAAGGATCTGAACACCACGCAACCCACCCCCCTTGAGGCAAAAACCGTCGACTTAACGGTCATCTGCGACGCCGCGACCCTGATGGCACTGGAGAGCAAGGACAACCGCGAAGGCTCCGACTTCGAAAACAACATGATGGATTTCGGCCTGGGCCTGATCAACGGCACAGAGAAACTTGGCGCCATGACCCTGCGCTTGCTGAACCCTATTGCCGACAGCGTCGCCGCCCGGACCATTGGCTCCGATGACGGTGGCTTGACCTGGTTTGTCGAGCGCCACCTGATGCGTCACAACCTCATTTCAGTCGCCGACGCCGCTACCGTCGCCCCCATGCCGGTGCAGACACTGGTCTCGCAGTTGGTCATCGAGCCCAGGATTGCGCCCAGCAGCCAATTGACCCTTAACAATGAAGCCGCGATCGATGCCTCCGTGACCCTGACGGTGCGTTACCTGTAAACCCAGGAGTGGCGAACCTGTCGCTGCGCATTTAAACCACCTGAGAGGGGGTGCAGCCACGGCCCCCTCGATACTTCAGGCTCCCGGTGAACCGTTTCCATGAAGAACCTGACTTCAGGCCTGCTGGCCTTGCTTTACCTGTTCAGTATCAGCCAACCCGCACGGGCATCCTCCAGTACGGTCCTCGATGTCACGGGGTTGATCACCCCCAGTGCCTGCGAGGTCACCCTGTCGGACAACGGCATCGTCGACCATGGCAGGGTCCCGGCCCGCAGCCTCAATCAATACGAATTCAGCGCACTGCCCATGCAGACATTGGACCTGGGCGTAAGCTGCAACGAGCCGGTTCTGTTTGTGCTGGTAGGTCTCGACAACCGCGCAGACTCATCCCTGGGCCCTGGCTTCTATTACGGTTTGGGCCACAACGTCCACGCCCCAGGCGAACGCCTGGGCACTGTTTCAATTACCTTTCGCGACGTCATGGCCGACGGCTCACGCGTGCTGGTACTGGCCTCGAGCAATCAGGGCCTGACCTGGTTTCCCGAGGCCAACGCCTACCCCGACAACTACATGGGCTTTGCCAGGCTCGGCACCCTGGTGCCGGAACCTCATCGCCTGCTGAACGCCACCTTGAACATCAACACGTCGATCAACGCCGCAGCGTTCCTGACCCTGAATCAGGAAGTGCCGCTGGACGGCTCTATCGTGCTCGACCTTAGGTATATGTAGCCATGCCAACCTTCCCTGGTTTCTCCTTTCAAACACTGCGTCGGTGCATCGGCGCTCTTCTCTTGCTGCTCAGTCACCCAGCCGTGGCTGACGGTATGGTCCCGGATACGTCGGTCGTCCTCCTCTACGAAGCCGAGGGCGAAACCTCGGTGTCGGTGACCAATACCGATGGCAAGCTTGCGTTGCTGCACGTCACCCTGGAAGACAACCCCGAGGACACCGAGCCGCTACTGTTTGTCACCCCGCCTCTGGCGCGGGTGGAGCCCTCCAAAAGCCAGTTGGTGCGCTTCATTCTGCAATCGACCCAACCCTTGACCACGCAACGCTTGAAGCGGGTGATCTTCGAAGGCATGCCCCAGGGACGTTCGCAGGCCCAGGCCGGGCATGCGCGAGTAGGCGTGACCGTGCGCCAGAACCTGCCGGTGATCATCCATCCCAAGGGCCTGGCTCCCAACCGCAGCCCCTGGGAGGGCCTGGTCTGGCGCTTGGAAAAAAACCAGCTGACCGTGAGCAACCCGACCCCCTACGTCGTGCGCCTGGCCCAGGAACTGCGACTACTGCCCGGCGACAGCTCGGCGCTGTTGCCACGTACCTATGTGTTGCCGGGGGAAACCCTGAGCATCAATGTCAGCGCGACACCGGCAGACACGGTGCGACTGCAACCTGCGACTACCTACGGCTTTGCCGTTGCGCCCTACGACGCGGCGCTCAACCTATAAGAACAGGCGACGGTCACACCGCGCCAACCCTCAAATAAAGAAGTGGCCTCATCGAAGGCCGCCGGGAAGCCTGGCCCTGAATTCAGCCAGTATGCCTCCACTCTCGAGTACGACCTTGTGAGCACAGTAATGACTGACCGCGACGGCGAAGCCATGCCCGCCGTTTCACCCCGCCGCACCCTGCTGGCCGGCCTGGCGCTGACACTCGGCGCCCTCTGGCCCGCCAACGAACCCTTGGCCGACGAGCCGACAAAAGTCGGGCTGTTCGATCCACAAACATTGTCCCAACGCGGTATCGACCCCGAGCTTGCCAACCTGCTGCTGGACGCGCCGCGCTTCACCCCTGGGCGACACGCCGTCAACCTCAGCATCAACGGCCAACGCCGAGGCCGGATCGACGTGGCATTCGACCGCGAGGGCGCTCTGTGTTTCGACCGACCTCTGCTGGATGCCGGTAACTTGGTGGTGTTGGATGCAGACGCCGCCTGCCAGGATTTCCTGGCCGCCTACCCACAAACTGTTATCGAGCAAGACCCGGCCGCTTTGCAGCTCGCCCTGATCGTGCCCGGCGAAGCCCTTCGCCCAGCGGTGCAGGATGTGTCCGGCTATCAGAGCGGCGGTTTCGCCGGTTTGCTCAACTACGACCTGACTGGCCTGCATAACCAATCCGCAGGCAGCAGCAGCCGTTTTGCATCGGCCAACACCGAAGTGGGTTTCAACGCCGGCGATTGGATCGTGCGCAGCCGCCAGGTGCAGACCTGGCAAGACAAAATCTCGCGCACCACCCACCTGGACGCCTATGCCCAGCGCACCTTCGCCGAACAACAGTCGGTGTTCCAGGCCGGGCAGATCAGCCTCTATAACCCGGTGCTGGCAGGCGCGCAGATCACCGGCGCGCAGGTGCTTAACGAAACCGCCCTGCAAGACCAGAACCGAGGCGCGACCATTACCGGCATCGCCAACAGCCCGGCGCAGGTCGAGGTGCGCCAGAACGGCGCGTTGATCCACTCGACGGTGGTGCCCGCCGGGCCGTTTTCCCTGACCGATGTACGCCGCTTGAACAGTCGCTCCGACGTGGAGGTCACGGTCAAGGAAACCCATGGCGAAGAACGCCGTTTTACCGTACCGGCCGCCATGCTCGGCCTGGGCCTGCCGGCGCCGGGTTATGCCGTGGCGGCGGGCCGCGTGCGCCAGATCGGCAACAGCGACGGTGCCGAACCCTGGGTGGTCAGCGCCGGTTGGAATGGTGCATTGCTTTCCCAGGTGAGCGTCGGCGGTGGCGGATTGATCGCCGATGCGTATCGTGCCGCCGGCATGAACCTGGGCTGGTTACCGCGCCCGGAGACCCAGCTGCAATTTACCGTGCAGGGCGCACAAGCCACGCGTGTGGGCAGCGAGCAAGGTGTGCAGACCGACCTCTCCTGGTCGCAACAGCTGAGCGAAAACTGGGCAATCACCACCGCCGCCTCGTGGCGTTCACTGGGCTACCGCGACCTCGATGAGTCGACCTATTCGCGCTACACCCACGAGCAGGAACGTTCACGCTATCGCGATCAGCAAAGCCTCACCGCATCGTGGGCCAGCCCGTGGCTGGGCGCCTTCAGCGCGGGGGTGTCGCGTTCTGCGTCGTATGCCGGTTACAGCAGCAGCCGGGCGCTGGCGTCATGGGGCACATCGGTGGGCGGGGTGTCGGTTTCCGCCAGCGCCGAGTGGCAGGTAGGCGGCCGGCAGCAAAGCGACGACAGCCTTTACTTGAACATCAGCCTGCCCCTCGGTGAAAACCGCAGAGCCCGCGCCTGGGCGCGCAATACGGGCGGCGAGCACCGCGTAGGCGTGGGCATGAGCGAGCAGGTCAACGACCAACTGGCCTACCGTGTCGGCGTAGAACGCGACAGCCGCGACCGCGAAGTGGAGTCGTCCCTGGGGGTCTCGGCACTGCCCTACTACAGCCAGTTGGACTTCAACTACACCCGCTCCGAAGACCAGCGCTCCAGCTATCAAGGCGGCGCCCGCGGCGGTGTGGTGCTGCACGGTGACGGTGTGACGTTCTCGCCGTACCCGGTGCGCGACACCTTTGCCGTGGTTTCGGTTGGAGAGATGGCCGGGATCAAACTGTCGACCCCAAGCGGCCCGGTGTGGACCGACTGGCAAGGCCAGGCCGTGGCACCGCAACTGGCCGCCTATGGCCGTAGCCCGGTGGAAGTACAAACCCGCTCACTGCCACGCAACGCCGATATCAGCAACGGTTTGGCGGTACTGACCGCCGGCCGGGGCAGCGTCGACAAGCTGCAGTTCGGCGTCAGCCTGACGCGCCGCGTGCTGCTGAGCGTGACCACCGCCGATGGCCGGCCGTTGCCGCGAGGTGCGGCAGTGAGCACTGAAAATGGTGAGTTCGTGACGCTGGTTCAGGAAGGCAGTCAGGTGTTTTTACCCAATGCATTGGATCAACGCCCGTTGTGGGTCAAGGCCCCCGACCAACCTCGCTGCCGCTTGGATTTTGCCTTGCCGAAGGCCGGCGATCCGAACGTGTATTTCGAAACCGCGCCCGCGCACTGCCTGACGCCATGAGGACCATCACCATGAAAGCTGCCTTGTTTCCCCTGGGTTTTCTGCTGCTGAGCGCCAGTGCGTTGGGCGCGGAGGAATGCCAACTGAACCTGAGCGAAAACCGCCTGGACTTCGGCTTGATGAACCGCGCCCTCGCCCTTGTCCCAAGCGGTGAGCGGCTACTGGGTGAGCGCCGCACAAGGCTCACCCTGAACTGCCCGCAGCCGACGGACATGAGCGTGTTTTATCGTGGCCTCGGCGCGGGTGTGGAGCGGTTTCGCTTCACCGAGCGTGGCAGCTACGGCCTGACAGCCAGCGATGCCGTGCTCGATGGCCAGGCAGTGGAGCTGGGTTTATCGGCAGGGCCAGGCCAGCCCGCCGTAACAGTCGCCACGGCCCTGGCTTGGCGCCCGGAACACGGCATAGTGCCAATGCGCGGCGGCATGCCCGTAACCGGGCGCAGCCTGTCGGTGCAAATCGACGCCAGCGCCTGGGCCCGTGAAGAGGCCTCCCGCGTGCGTGAAGCCGTCACCTGGGAAACCAGCGGGCTGTTCGACGCCCGCGGCGCCGGGCGGTCGCGGGAGGTCAGCCTGCTTGCACAGTTTGCCCCGGCCGCCTGTACCCCGAGCCTGTCCAACGGCGGCAATGTGAACCTGGGCAAACTGTCGGTCATTGACCTCAATCAGCATCAGGAAACACCGCTGGCCCCGCGCACAGTGGTGCTGAACGTCACGTGCGACGCCCCGACCGCCTTCGCCATGCGCATGCAGGACAACCGCCAGGGCTCGGCCACCGGCGTGGCCGACGAAAGCACCTACGGCCTTGGGCTGGACGCCAGGCAACAGAAGATCGGCCGCTACCGGCTGACCTTCGACCCATCGCAGATGACCGCCGATAACGTCGCTCAACTCTACCGAACCGACTCCGCCACCGGGTCCCAGCCGTGGAGCAGCGCCAGTGCAACCCCACTGCCGATTGCAGCCAACCGATACCTGGGGTTCGCCGCCCAGGCCGGCAGCGTCGGCGGCCCCATCGCCATTCAAAACCTCAACGCCACGCTGAACCTCGAAGCGGTACTCGCGCCCCTCGGCTCCCTGGACCTGGGCAGCGAAGTGCATCTCGACGGCTCGGCCACCCTCGAAATCAACTACCTCTAGAGGAGCACCCCATGAACGCCTACCTGATACCCATCGCGGCCTTGACGTTGCTGGGCACATACACCTTGGCCAACGCCGCGTCCACCGTCGAACTGACCGTCACCGGCTTGATCACGCCCATGGCCTGCACGCCGCTGCTGCCTGGGGGTGGCCTGGTCGACTTCGGCAAGATTTCGCAAAAGGACCTGAACCAGGCGACCGGTACCCGCCTGCCCCTCAAGTACCTGACCCTGACGGTGAGCTGCAACGCCCCTGGCCGCTATGCCCTGCGCATGCGCGATAACCGCGACGGCACGGCCCACGTCAACAGCGAGATTTACTACGGGCTGGGGCTGGACAACAGTGGCGGCAAGATCGGTGTGTATTCGGTGAGCTTCGATCCCAAGCAAACCGTGGTCGATGACCTGCCGCAGATCTACGGCACCGAATCGACCACAGGCGGTGTGGCGTGGCGCACCGCCAACAGCAACCCGATCGATATCGGCTCGCGCAGCCTGCTGGGCTTTACCGACGTGCTCGGCAGCGTGGCCGGCCCGTCAGCGATCCAGAACCTGAGCACCACCTTGAAGCTCGAGGCGGTGATCAATGCCAAACAAAACCTGGACCTGAGCACGGAAACGCCGATGGATGGGTCAGCCACGCTGGAGGTGGTCTACCTCTAGGCGTCAGACCCTCTCACTGCGCACGTCCACATACAACGCCCGGCCGGCGCCCAGGCCGGCGACAATGGCGCCGAGCCCGAGTGCCGCGAAAATCCAGCCCACGGCGGCCCAGCCGCCGGTCCAGTCATGTACCAGGCCGACGGCGAACGGACCCATGGAAGCCAGGGTGTAACCAATCCCCTGGGCCATGCTCGACAGGTTGGCCGCCACATGCGCATCACGCGAGCGCAGCACAATCAAGGTCAATGCCAGGCTGAACGTGCCGCCCTGCCCGAGCCCCAGCAAAATGGCCCAGCCCCACAGCCCGTCGAGGGGTGCATACAGGCAACCGAACAGGCCGCCGAGGGTCAGCACCATCACCACCACGATGGCCAGGCGCTGGTCCTTGCCGCGTGTGGCCAGCCACGGTGCGGCGAGGGAGCTGATCAATTGCACGATGATGGAGCCCGACAGCGCCAACCCCGCTTCGGTGGCACTCAGGCCACGGCCGATCAGGATCGACGGCAACCAGCCAAACACGATGTACGCCAGGGAGGATTGCAGGCCCATGTACAAGGTGACTTGCCAGGCCAGTGGATCGCGCAACAAACCGCTCACCCGATAAGCCACCCGGTGGGCACCATGCTTCTGACCGACCTGCGGCAGCCAGCACAGTGCGGCCAGCAACGCCGGCAGAATCCAGAAGCCCAGCCCGATGCTCCAGCGCTCACCAAAGTGCTGGCTGAGCGGCACCGTAGCCCCAGCCGCCAGCGCCGCGCCCAGGCACAGGGCCATGGTGTAGACACCGGTCATGGCACCTGCCTGCCGGGCGAAATCACGCTTGACGATACCCGGCAACAACACGCCGATGATGCCGATACTCGCGCCGGCCACCAGGCTACCGGCGAACAACCCCACTTCACCCAGCGAACTGCGCAGCAGGATGCCCGCAGCCAGCATCAGCAAGACACCCAGCACCACGCGCTCGGCGCCGAAGCGGCGGGCCAGGATAGGTGCGGTGGGGGCAAACAGCCCCAGGCATAACACCGGCAAGGTAGTCAGCAACCCCGCCTTGGCCGCCGACAACCCAAGGCTTGCGGACACGTCATTGAGCAACGGAGACAGGCTCGACAGCGCCGGGCGCAGGTTCAACGCCACCAGCACCAGGCCCAGCAGCAACAGCCAGGGGCGACTCACTGGCGGGTGGCTGTTCTGCACCACCTCATCGTCGGCTTCCGCATCGATCAACAGTTCTTCGAGTTCGCTGGGGCGCTGGGTTTCAGGGTTCATTGATCAACTGCCGGCAGAGGGATTTGGCACGTTCCGGGTCTTGGTGTTCCACGGCGTCGAGCAGGGCGACATGCAGATCGAACACCGCCTGGCGACGCGGCGAAATATTCAGGGTCTGGCGCAATTGCGCGCTGACGATGGCGGAAAAGTACTGATACAACTCGCTCAGCGCAGGGTTATGCGCGGCGTCCACCAGGCGCGTGTGAAACACCAGGTCGGCGCTGATATAAGCCTCCAAGTCGCCGTGGTACAACACGGCGCTGGCGTCGAGCGCCGCACGCAGGCCGTTGAGGTCCTCTTCGGTACGACGCACCGCCGCCAGGCTGACGGCCTCCACTTCAAGAATCTGCCGCGTTTCCTGCGCCTGCCCCAGGGTGCAATGGGACAACGCACGCATCGTCCCCAGTGGGTCGGTCATCGAGCGCAGATAACTGCCGTCGCCCTGACGAATATCGATCAGCCCGGAAAATGCCAAGACACGCATGGCTTCACGCACGGTATTGCGGCTGATGCCCAGCTCGGCGGACAGCTCAGGCTCGGTGGGCAACCGCTCACCCACGGCCCAGACGCCTTGGCTGATGCGCAGGCGCAATTGTTCAAGGGCCTGATCGACCAGGGAGCGTTTGATCAGAGGGGCGATGTCAGTCATGGGTTCTGCGCTTTCGTCCAATCATAGGATGAATTTTCCTACAGCGTATTCAGAGTTGCCTACAAAGGCAACGCTCCAGGTTTTCAGTCAGGCAAAAATAAACCCGGCACCAGGCCGGGTTTATTCATTCAAACATTGATCAATGCAAAATCTGACTCAAGAACAACTTGGTCCGATCATTCTGCGGGTTGTCGAAGAAATCATTCGGCGCCGCCTGTTCCACGATCTCGCCCTTGTCCATGAAGATCACGCGGTTGGCCACGGTGCGGGCAAAGCCCATTTCGTGGGTCACGCACAACATGGTCATGCCGTCTTCGGCCAGGCCGATCATGGTGTCCAGCACTTCCTTCACCATTTCCGGGTCGAGCGCCGAGGTCGGCTCATCGAACAACATGATCTTGGGCTTCATGCACAGGGCACGAGCGATGGCCACACGCTGTTGCTGGCCGCCGGACAGTTGCCCTGGAAACTTGTGGGCCTGCTCCGGAATACGCACGCGCTCAAGGTAGTGCATGGCGATTTCTTCGGCCTTGCGCTTGGGCATCTTGCGCACCCACATTGGCGCCAGCGTGCAGTTCTGCAAGATGGTCAGGTGCGGAAACAGGTTGAAGTGCTGGAACACCATACCGACTTCACGGCGGATCGCTTCGATCTGCTTGAGGTCGTTGGTCAGCTCCACGCCGTCGACCACAATACGGCCCTGCTGGTGTTCTTCCAGGCGGTTGAGGCAGCGAATGGTGGTGGACTTGCCCGAACCCGACGGGCCGCACAGCACGATACGCTCGCCCTGCTTGACGTTGAGGTTGATGTCTTTCAGCACGTGGAACTGGCCGTACCACTTGTTGACGCCCTGCATCTGGATAATGCCTTCAGGGCCCACAGGCTTTTTGATTGCTTCGCTCATAAAAGAACTCCTAACGCTTGTGGCCTGTGTCGAGCTTGCGTTCCAGATGCATGGAATAGCGCGACATACCAAAACAGAAAATCCAGAACACCAGGGCGGCGAACACGTAGCCTTCGGTGGCCATGCCCAACCATTTCGGGTCAGCGGCGGCTTGCTTGACGCTGTTGAGCAGGTCGAACAAACCGATGATGATCACCAGGCTGGTGTCCTTGAACAGCGCGATAAACGTGTTGACGATGCCCGGGATCACCAGCTTCAAGGCTTGGGGCAGAATCACCAGGCCCATGCTGCGCCAGTACCCCAGGCCCATCGCCGCGGCCGCTTCGTATTGCCCCTTGGGAATGGCCTGCAAACCGCCGCGCACCACTTCGGCCACGTAGGCCGACTGGAACAGGATCACGCCGATCAGTGCCCGTAGCAGCTTGTCGAAGTTCATGCCTTCGGGCAGGAACAGCGGCAGCATCACCGAGGACATGAACAACACCGTGATCAACGGCACGCCGCGCCAGAACTCGATGAAGGTCACGCAGACCACACGAATCGCCGGCAGGTTCGAACGCCGTCCCAACGCCAGCACGATACCCAGCGGCAACGCGCCGGCGATACCGACGGTGGCGATCACCAGGGTCAGCATCAGGCCGCCCCACTGGCTGGTCGCCACGTTGGTCAGGCCGAAGATGCCGCCATGCAACAGGCAGTAGGCAATGATCGGGTACAGCACCAGGAAGCTCAGGCCGTAGATCGCCTTGCGCTGGAAACGCGAGATGAACAACGGCGCCACGCCCACGACGGCCAACCAGACGGTCAGGTCCACTCGCCAGCGCAGATCGGCGGGATAATAGCCGTACATGAACTGCCCGAAACGCTGTTGGATAAACACCCAACAGGCGCCCTCCTTCGTACAGTCGGCACGGGTAGTGCCGACCCAGTTGGCGTCCAGAATCGCCCAATGCAGAATCGGTGGCACCACCAGGTACACCAGGTAGATCGCCAGCAAGGTCAGCAGGGTGTTGAGCCAACTGGAAAACAGGTTGGCGCGCATCCATGCCATGGGGCCGAAGACTTTGCTCGGCGGCGGCATGTCAGGTTTGAAAGTATGAGAACTCATGGGCGTTTCCTCACCGCTCGATCAGCGCAATGCGCTTGTTGTACCAGTTCATCAGCAGGGAAATGCTGATGCTGATCGCCAGGTACACGCTCATGGTGATGGCAATGACTTCGATCGCCTGGCCGGTCTGGTTGAGCACCGTGCCGGCAAACAGCGAAACCATTTCCGGGTAACCGATACCGGCGGCCAACGACGAGTTTTTCGCCAGGTTCAAGTATTGGCTGGTCAGCGGCGGAATGATCACCCGCAGGGCTTGCGGGATGATGACCTTGCGCAGCGTCGGCCCCGGGCGCAAACCCAGGGAGCGCGCGGCTTCGGTCTGGCCGTGGCTGACGGACTTGATGCCCGAACGCACGATCTCGGCGATGAACGCTGCCGTATAGACGGTCAATGCCAGGGTCAGGGCCAACAGCTCGGGAATCAGGACCCAGCCGCCGACAAAGTTGAAGCCTGCCAGCTTCGGCATTTCCCAATGCAGTGGGGCGCCGAAAACCAGCGTGCACAACGTCGGGATCACCACCAGCAGCGCAAGCCCCGCCCAGAACTTGTGGAACGGAACGCCGGTGGCTTCGAAACGTTTATTGGCCCAGCGCGTCATCAGCACAATCGCGACAATCGCCACCACCACGCTGACCACGAACGGCCAGAAACCCTGCGCCATCAACGCCGCCGGCATGTTCAGGCCGCGACTGCTGACAAAGAAGGTATCGCCGAAGTTGTGGCTGTTACGCGGCCCCGGCATGGTCAGGAACACCGCGAAATACCAGAACAGGATTTGCAGCAGCGGCGGTATGTTGCGGAACACTTCCACGTACACCGTTGCCAGCTTGTTGATCATCCAGTTTGGCGACAGTCGCGCCACGCCGATGATGAAACCGAGCAGGGTCGCCAGGACCACGCCGATCACGGTCACCAGCAAGGTGTTGAGCAAGCCGATCACGAACACTCGGGCATAACTGTCCGATTCGGTGTAGTCGATCAGGTGCTGCGCGATACCGAAGCCGGCACTGCGCTCAAGAAACTCGAACCCCGAGGTGATGCCCCGGTGTTGAAGGTTGGTCTGGGTATTGTTGAAGAGGTACCAGCCCAGCGAGACCACCGCCACAATCGTGATGATCTGGAAGAGCCACGCACGCACTTTGGGATCGCTGAAGCTGAGCTTCTGCTTGGGTGCGCCGATTTGATTTTGCATGAAGTGCCCCGGAAATAATGGAACAGAACATCACCCGGTGGTTGGCCCACCGGGTGACAGAACCATCAGCGATCAGCGCACTGGGGGTGCGTATTGAATGCCGCCGTTGTTCCACAGCGCGTTCAGGCCACGGTCGATTTCCAGCGGAGTGCTCTTGCCGAGGTTTTTCTCGAACACTTCACCGTAGTTACCGACTTGCTTGACGATCTGTACGACCCAATCTTTCTTCACTTTCAGGTCTTTGCCGTATTCGCCGTCGGCACCGAGCAGACGTGCAACGTCCGGGTTCTTGGTGGACTTGGCTTCAGCTTCAACGTTTTTCGAAGTGATACCGGCTTCTTCAGCATTGAGCATGGCGTAGCCTACCCAGCGCACGATGGCCAGCCACTCGTCGTCGCCGTTACGTACGACTGGGCCCAGTGGCTCTTTGGAAATGGTTTCCGGCAGTACCGAGTAATCCTTCGGCGAAGCCAGCTTGCTGCGTTGGGCGAACAGCTGGGACTTGTCGGAGGTCAACACGTCGCAACGGCCGGATTCCAGCGATTTGGCGCTTTCATCGGAGGTATCGAAGGTGATCGGGGTGTATTTGAGGTTGTTGGCGCGGAAGTAATCGGAAACGTTCAGCTCGGTGGTGGTACCGGCCTGGATGCAGATGGTTGCACCGTCCAGTTCCTTGGCACTTTTCACGCCCAGCTTGTTGTTCACCAGGAAGCCGACACCATCATAGTAGGTGATGAAGCCCGGGAATTTCAGGCCCATGCCCGCATCGCGGGAACTGGTCATGGTGGTGTTACGGGACAGGATGTCGACTTCGCCGGATTGCAGCGCGGTGAAACGCTCCTTGGCATTCAACTGGCTGAATTTGACCTTGGTGGCGTCGCCGAAAACGGCAGCGGCCACAGCACGGCACACGTCAGCGTCGATCCCGAGGATCTTGCCGCTGGCATCCGGCACCGAGAAACCCGGCAGGCCGTCACTCACACCACATTGCACAAAGCCTTTCTTCTGCACGGCGTCCAGGGTAGCGCCGGCTTGGGCAAAACCACTGACACCCAATACAGCGGCCGCGGTGACGATGGCCAGGGTGGATTTCAATACCTTCATTCAAACCTCCAGTTGCTCTTGTTGTGTCGGAGCTCGAACCTCAGCGCACCCTTATGAGGCGATATCGACCCGTGTTGGCTTTTTTTAGGGTCAAGCGGCATGAGGTTGTCGCGATAATTCCAGCTGCTATCCCACAAGCGGCAGTCACTGATAGTGTTACCGTCTGCGAATAGTTCTGACATCGACCTACACATAGCAAGGCGCGTACCAGAGTGCCGGCTGAGTCGTTTCAGCCCATGTGCAATAGAAAAAGATTCAACCTTGCGACATTCTCTTAACAGATCGACCTTTTACGCACCGTTCCAACGCACCCAATCGGAGCGTGTGCACATAGATGGAGCAGACATGACCGAACCCTTGATTCTTCAGCCCGCCAAGTCCGCCGACGCCTGCGTAATCTGGCTGCATGGCCTGGGCGCCGATCGCTACGACTTCCTGCCGGTGGCCGAAGCGCTGCAGGAAAACTTACTGACAACCCGTTTCGTTTTGCCCCAGGCACCGACCCGTCCCGTGACGATCAACGGCGGCTACGAGATGCCCAGCTGGTACGACATCAAGGCCATGAGCCCGGCCCGGTCCATCAGCCTGGAAGAGCTGGAAACCTCGGCCAAAATGGTCACCGACCTGATCAAAGAGCAAAAAAGCAGCGGAATAGACGCCTCGCGGATTTTCCTCGCGGGGTTCTCCCAAGGCGGGGCGGTGGTGTTCCATACCGCGTACCTGAAATGGCAAGGCGCGCTGGGCGGCGTGATCGCCCTCTCCACCTACGCACCGACGTTCGACGATGAGCTGGAATTGTCCGCCAGCCAGCAGCGCATTCCGGCCCTGTGCCTGCACGGCCACTACGACGACGTGGTACAGAACGCCATGGGCCGCAGTGCCTACGAGCACTTGAAGACCCGTGGTGTCACCGTGACATGGCAGGAATACCCAATGGGCCACGAAGTGTTACCTGAAGAGATACGCGATATCGGTACCTGGTTGAGCACTCGCCTGGGCTGAAAAGCATTGCTCTATGTAGCCGCATGACAGACGCACTACGCCGCGCCCGTTTCTTGCATTACACTGGCCGGCGTACATTCCTTAACCAATTAATGAGATCACCGTGCTCAAAGCACTCAAGAAGATGTTCGGCAAAAGCGAGGCTGAGCCGCTCGCGCCAGTTTCCAGTGCCCCTGCCCCCACGTCCGGCAGCCGCAATGACGGTAAACAGCCCGGCCGGACCGCACCTGCCGCCCAGACGAAAAAGCCAGCGGTAAAGCCGGCCGAACAGGCAAAACCGCTCGAGGCCACGCCTGCGCCCGTCGCGCCCAAGCCACGTCGCGAACGTGCGCCCAAACCGCCGGTCACTCCGTGGAAACTCGAAGACTTCGTCGTCGAGCCCCAGGAAGGCAAGACGCGCTTCCACGATTTCAAGCTTGCCCCGGAACTGATGCACGCCATCCAGGACCTGGGCTTCCCGTACTGCACGCCGATCCAGGCGCAAGTCCTGGGTTTCACCCTGGCCGGCAAAGACGCCATCGGACGTGCGCAGACCGGCACCGGCAAGACCGCTGCGTTCCTGATCTCGATCATCACCCAGTTGCTGCAGACGCCACCGCCCAAAGAACGCTACATGGGTGAACCGCGCGCCCTGATTATTGCCCCGACCCGGGAGCTGGTCGTGCAGATCGCCAAGGACGCCGCCGACCTGACCAAGTACACGGGCCTCAACGTGATGACCTTCGTGGGCGGCATGGACTTCGACAAGCAGCTCAAGCAGCTCGAAGCCCGCCACTGCGACATCCTGGTGGCCACTCCGGGCCGCCTGCTGGACTTCAACCAGCGCGGCGACGTGCACCTGGACATGGTCGAAGTGATGGTGCTGGACGAAGCCGACCGCATGCTCGACATGGGTTTCATCCCACAGGTCCGTCAGATCATTCGCCAGACCCCACCGAAAACCGAGCGTCAGACCCTGCTGTTCTCCGCGACCTTCACCGACGACGTGATGAACCTCGCCAAGCAATGGACCACCGACCCGTCCATCGTCGAGATCGAAGCCGAAAACGTTGCCAGCGAAAACGTCGAACAGCACATCTATGCCGTAGCCGGTGCCGACAAGTACAAACTGCTCTACAACCTGGTCAACGACAACGGCTGGGAACGCGTGATGGTGTTTGCCAACCGCAAGGACGAAGTTCGCCGCATCGAGGAACGCCTGGTGCGTGATGGCGTCAACGCCGCGCAGCTGTCGGGCGACGTGCCGCAACACAAGCGTATCAAGACCCTGGAAGGCTTTCGCGAAGGCAAGATCCGCGTACTGGTGGCCACCGACGTGGCGGGCCGCGGGATTCATATCGACGGAATCAGCCACGTGATCAACTTCACCCTGCCGGAAGTACCGGACGACTACGTGCACCGCATTGGCCGTACCGGCCGTGCCGGCGCGGCGGGTGTATCGATCAGCTTCGCAGGGGAAGATGACTCGTATCAGCTACCGTCGATCGAGGCGCTGCTGGGCCGCAAGATCAGCTGCGAAACACCGCCGACGCACTTGCTGCGCCCGGTTGAACGCAAACGCCCATAAAGCTGGATGCAGTAAAAAATGTGGGAGGGGGCTTGCTCCCGATAGCAGTCGCTCAGCCAACATAACTGTTGAATGTGCCACCGCCATCGGGGGCAAGCCCCCTCCCACAGTTGGTTTTGTGTTCGACCCGCTATTTCCAGCGGTCCGGCTTCGCTGGGGATGACTCTTATCAGCGGCGAGAGACCACCAATGCACTTGCTGCGCCCGGTTGAACGCAAGCGCCCATAAAGCTGGATGCAGTAAAAATGTGGGAGGGGGCTTGCTCCCGATAGCAGTCGTTCAGTCAACATTACTGTTGAATGTGCCACCGCCATCGGGAGCAAGCCCCCTCCCACATTGGGTTTTGTGTTTGCCCCGCTATTTCCAGCGGTCTGCGGCGGTATGGTCGCTGTGGCGTCCTTCTACCCAGCGCGGCCCTTCGTTGGTGTTCTCTTTCTTCCAGAACGGCGCTCGCGTCTTAAGGTAATCCATCACGAACGCACAGGCATCAAACGCGGCCTGGCGATGGGCACTCGCTGCCGCGACGAAGACGATGGGCTCGCCCGGCTCCAGCACACCAATACGATGCAGCACCTCCAGCTTGAGTAACGGCCAGCGCTGCTCGGCCTCCACGGCAATCTTGGCCAAGGCTTTTTCAGTCATGCCGGGGTAATGCTCAAGGAACATCCCCGACACTTCACGGCCATCGTTGAAGTCGCGCACATAACCGACAAAGCTCACCACCGCGCCCACACCCACATTGGCTGCGTGCATCGCATTGACTTCGGCGCCGGGATCAAACGCCTCGACTTGCACACGAATCACCCTGCTCACCCCCCGGTCACGGGCGGGAAAAACGCCACTTCGTCGCCCGGCTGCAGCGGTTCGTCGAGGTTGCACAGTTCCTGGTTGCGGGCGCACATCAGGCTGGTCTCGTTGAGCACGGCAAACTCCGGATCCGCCGCCAACGCCAGGCGCACAGCGTCAACGGTGGCAAAATCGCCTTCCATTTCCAGCGAATCGAAGCCCACCACCTCTGCGTAGCGCGCAAAAAACAATACGTTGATGCTCATGCCTGCTCCGCCTTGAAATGCCCGCTTTTACCGCCGAGCTTTTCCAGCAGGCGAACGCTTTCGATGGTCATGCCGCGGTCCACGGCCTTGCACATGTCGTAGATCGTCAGCGCTGCGACACTGGCGGCGGTCAGGGCTTCCATCTCCACGCCGGTCTGGCCACTGAGTTTGCAGCGCGCCAGGATATGCACCGTATCCACACCTTCGGCGCTCAGCTCGACCTTGACGCCAGTGAGCATCAACGGGTGGCACAGCGGGATCAGATCACTGGTTTTTTTTGCGGCCTGGATGCCGGCGATACGGGCCACGGCAAACACGTCGCCCTTGGGGTGGGCGCCGTCGACAATCATTTGCAGGGTCTGGGGCAGCATGCGCACCCGCGCTTCGGCCACGGCCTCTCGGAACGTCACGGCTTTGTCGGTGACGTCGACCATATGGGCGCGACCTTGGGAATCGAGATGAGTCAGCACAGGGATACTCCTGATCAGGAGCGACAATTGTAAACCCGTAGGTCAAAAAAAGGGGCACAACACGCGGCCCCCCATCCAAATGCATGTAGTGAGCGGGCTTGCCCCGCGCCGCGGTGTGTCAGGCGGCTCAAACTTACCTGACACACCGCCGC
>NZ_JBNPJU010000006.1:0-125941 GCF_050312575.1 Pseudomonas sp. R11F
CTAAACTCCTCTGCATGTTGTTTCAACGGACAGAGGATTCACCATCATGGGCAAACGTCACCCCAATCTCCCCGCCTGGCAATGGCGTAACTACCCACAGAACCATCAACACCCGACCAACCTGGCGCTGCACCTGATTGCCGTGCCGCTGTTTATCATCGGGTTTCTGTTGATCGTATCCGGGGTGTTCAGCCTGAGCCTGGCCAGTGTTGCCGTAGGCATCATCGGCATCCTGGCCGGCCTGGCGTTGCAGCGCCATGGCCATAGCCTGGAAACCCAGGCCAGCGAGCCCTTCAGTGATCGTAAAGATGCGGTGCAACGGCTGGTGGTCGAACAGTTCGTGACGTTTCCGCGTTTTGTATTGAGCGGTGGCTGGTGGCGTGCCTGGCGACAGCGCCACCGGCATTGAGGTCAGGCGAAGACCACGACGCTCTGGCGGCTGATGGCGATCAACTCGCCGCTCGGGCTCCAGAGTGCGGCAGCAGCATGCCCGTAGCCGTCGCGGGCGTGTTCGATATTGACGTAGTACTGGCACCAGTCGAGGGTGGTCAGGTGCTGCAACGGCTGGATAAATTCGATGGTCCAGGTCAGGGTGCTGCCCGGCGCGGGTTTGCTCAGGTGCGGCAGCAAGGCCGGTGGCCAAGCGTCCACCAGAGCGAGGATATGCGCCTCGGTCAACGCCTCTTCCTTCACATCTCCGCGCAGGCGCACCCAACCGCCCATATCACGTGATTTATTGCCGGTGAACGGCAGCCCGCCGACGCTCCATCGCATGGCCAGGTGCCGCATGAACTCAGGGGTGACGCCTTTGATGTACGGCAACTCCTGGCATTCATCCCAGTGTTTGAACGCCGGTGCAGGTTCGCTTGCGACGTTGATCTGCGACTCACGCGCGGCGCCAAAGCTGGCCTGGACCACGGTCGCGACTTCGCCGTTCTGCACCACACGGCCGAGCAACTGGCTGACGGCTTTGCCTTCGCGCAATACTTCCACGTGGTAACTGGCGGCTACCTCCGGCTCAACCGGGCCGACGAAGGTGATCGCCAGTGAGCGTAACGGGCGGTCCGCCGGTACCTGCGCGCGCAGGGCTTCATATTGCAAGGCGGCGACCAACCCACCAAACGTAGCCCGGCCCTGGCCCCATTCGGCCGGAATGGTCACATCCAGCGGGTTGCTACGGGCGGCATCGAGCAAATCACTAAAGCGCATCGGGACCTCACATCAAGAACACGGATGGGGTGATCTTAACCAGCGTGGGGTGACTGCACAGCGCCCATACCGGCCAAAAACCGGACCGGTTCAGAAACAATCGGCGCTGAGTTTATCCAGCACCCGATCCGCGTGCCCTTCTGCCTGGGCCATGGTGCGATGCCACACCGCAACGCAGGGTTGCAAATCCGCTTGGTGTTCGGCCTGGGCCAGCCACTGCCAGCAGTCGTGCCAATCGCCCAACGCGCTTTGGGCACGCTTGAGACGGGACATCGCTTTGGCGGGGAGTTTGTCCAGGTTGGGATACGCCTCGGCCGCGTAGCGCACGCGCTTGATCAGCAACCGTAGACGGTGACGGTCATGATCGGGGTCCTTCAAGGCGTCACCGAGCTTTTGCCATTGCTTGGCGAGACGCTTTTCGATGCGCGGGCGCAAGCCCTTGAGCAACTTCTGGTGCTCGGACGCACGAATAAACCTTGGGAAAGCATCGAGGATCAACAGCAGATGGGCCACTTCGGGGCATTGCGCAACCTGCCGATAAGCCTCGGGCTGCAAGCGCAAACGCCGCGCAGCCGCCTCATGATAACCCTGCTGGTGCAGGTAGGCGGCCAGTACTTCTCGGTCGCGCAGGGGCGTGGTCAATTGACCCACCGCACTGGCGGCCAATTCAAGTTGCTCCACCCCCGGCAAGCCGCGCAGGGGCCGCAACAGGCTACGCAGACGCCGCACGGTGGTGCGCAGATCATGCAGGGCTTCATCGTCGGTGACGGCAGCGAGGCGAGCCTGGCAGCTCAGTAACCCTACTTCCAGGCCAATGACCTGAGCGACTAACTGATCGACCAAAGCTGACATCCCTTCCTCCGCTGACGATGAAATGCTCTGTCGCTACGGCTTATCGGCCGGCACGCGACTCACGAATATAGAAGCGTGCTTTCTCGGCCTTGTTGGCGCACCCCTCAAAGGCTTCGAATTGCTGCTGGGTCTTGGCGCCAGTCAACAAAGACAGGGCCTTGGAGTAACTGACGGTCCCGGCAAAGCCTTCAGCCTTGGCCAGGTCCAGCTCATGCCAGGCGGCATCCAATTGCGTGCCACAGCTATCACGGTAAGCCGTTTTCCCGGCGCAACCGGCCAGGGCCAACACGATCACAGGCACACACATCCAGGCTTTCATCGATGACACCTCAAAATAAACAGAAACAGTCGTAGGCTGTAGACGTTGCCTACAAGGAAAAGTGCCTTGTCTGGCCGCCCAAAAGCATAACTGACGATCGCCAGAGCATACCCGAGCGCCCTGGCCAAGCAGCAAAAATATTCCGCACATCGACGAAGATTGAGCCGCCCCTCGGATGAGCGCATTGTGGTCAACTGTTTTGCGAAGGATCAGCTCATGAAGAAACGTGTGGCCTTGGTACTGGGTTCCGGCGGAGCCCGAGGGTACGCCCATATCGGCGTGATCGAAGAAATCGAACGGCGTGGCTATGACATCGCCTGTATCGCCGGCTGTTCCATGGGCGCGGTGGTGGGTGGGATCTACGCCGCCGGCAAGCTGGACGAGTATCGAAACTGGATCGAAAGCCTCGACTACCTCGACGTACTGCGCCTGGTGGATGTGAGCTTTCGCCTGGGCGCGATTCGTGGCGAGAAAGTGTTCGGGCAGATCCGCAAGATCGTTGGCGAACTCAATATCGAAGAGCTGCGCATTCCCTACACCGCCGTCGCCACCGACCTGACCAACCAACAGGAAATCTGGTTCCAGGAAGGCTGCCTGCACCAAGCCATGCGCGCCTCCGCGGCGATCCCCAGCCTGTTTACCCCCGTGATGCAGGGCAACCGCATGCTGGTCGACGGCGGCCTGCTCAACCCTTTGCCGATCGTGCCGGTGGTGTCGAGCCATTGCGACTTGATCATCGCGGTCAACCTCAATGCCACCAATCAAAAACACTACCAGTTGCCGGTGATCCAGCGCCCGCCTGCGTTCAAGAGCCGCTTCAATAATCTGGCAAGATCCCTGGGCTCACACCTGCCGTTTCGACGTAAACAGGCTGAACAGTTACTGAAGCTGGAGCAGGAGGCATTGCAGGCCGAAGCGGCAGAGATCAACCCATGGCTGGAGTCGGCCGAACCCGAAGCACAGCAGCCCGCCGCAGCGCCGGAAAAAGAAGGCGCACCGAAGTCCGCAACCGGGTCGTTCATCATCGACAACGTCGGCCCGGCGTCACTGCTGGACCTGATCAACCAGAGTTTCGAGGTGATGCAGACGTCATTGGCGCAGTACAAGATTGCCGGTTACCCGCCCGACGTGCTGATCAACGTGCCGAAACGGGTGTGCCGGTTTTTCGAGTTCTACAAAGCGCCGGAGTTGATCGCGCTGGGGCGGGAGATTGCCAGTGATACGCTGGATCGGTATGAGAGTGAGCAGCACTGAAGTTGAGCTGTAGCTGATGGCCTCATCGGGAGCAAGCCCCCTCCCACAGGGGACCGAGCTCTACTTTTGGAATGTGCTCAAATGTGGGGGCTTGCTCCCGATGGCGTCGGAACAGGCACCCGCAATCTAGGCATTCAACAACCGATACCCCACGCCCGCCTCGGTCACGATAAACCTTGGCTGAGTGGGGTCGTCCGCCAGCTTCTGCCGCAGATGGCCCACGACGATGCGCAGGTAGTGGCTGTCCTCGGTATGGGTTGGCCCCCAGATGTCCTTGAGCAGTTGTTGCTGGGTGATCACCCGTCCCGGATGCCGGACCAGCTGCGCCAGTACCGCATATTCCTTGCGGGTAAGCGCCACTTCGGCACCGTCCAACAGCACGCGGCGATAGGCCAGGTCCACCGTCAGGGGGCCGAAATTCAAGGCGGCCTCCTGGGCCTCACCCACCGGCGCCTGGCGCAGCAATGCACGCACGCGGGCGAGAAACTCCTGGATCCCGAACGGCTTGGTCACGTAGTCATTGGCGCCGCCGTCGAGGGCCTCGACCTTCTGACCTTCGCTGGCCCGCACCGACAGCACCAGCACCGGCACGGTCGACCACTCGCGAAACTCGCGCAGCACTTGCTGGCCGTCCATGTCGGGCAGGCCAAGGTCAAGGACCAGCAAGTCCGGTTTGCTCAACGCCGCTTGGGCCAGGCCTTCATTGCCGGTGCCGGCTTCGATCACCTTATAGCCTTGGGAGGCCAGGCTGATGCGCAGGAATTTGCGGATCTGCGGTTCGTCATCAATGACTAGAATCGTCGCGGTCTGGCTCATGGTGTCCAATCAAAATCCGTGGAGAAAAGAGGGTAGCTCAGGCCCCGTGTTCCAAGCCAGGTTGTGTCGGTAAAGGCAGGAACAAAGTGATGCAAGTGCCCCGCCCGTCGATGCCATCGGCCACGCTGATATGCCCACCGTGCGCGCCAACCATGCCCTGGCAGATTGCCAGGCCCAGGCCCGTGCCCTGCCCGCCCCGGTCGCCACGGGCAGCGGTGTAGAACATATCGAAAATCTTCGCCCGCTCATCCTCGGGAATCCCCGGGCCTTCATCGGCCACCGCGAAAAACAGCTGCTCGTCCGCCACGCCGGCAGACAGCTGCAAGCGGCCCTGGGGCGGCGAAAAACGTGCGGCGTTTTCCAGCACATTGACCAAGGCTTGTTCGATCAACGCAGCATGGACATACAACAGCGGCAATTCAGCCGGCACATCGGTGCTTACGCGCAACGGCGCCAGCACGGCGCGCAAACGAGCGAGAGCACTGCCGACGATATCGCCGGGTGACACCCAATCGCGCGCCAGCTTCAATGCACCATGCCCCAGGCGCGTCATATCCAGCAGGTTCTGGATGTAACGGTCGAGGCGCTCGGCTTCATCGCGGGTGCCCTCAAGCAACTCGCGGCGATCTTCCAGAGGGATCGCCTCGCCGAGAGCCAACAGACTGTCGATGCTGCCGCGCATGGAGGTCAACGGCGTGCGCAAATCGTGGGACACCGACGCCAGCAACGCGCTGCGCAACTGTTCGGTTTCGCCATGCAGCCGAGCCGATTCGAGTTCCTGGCCCAACTGAGCCCGCGCCAACGCCTGCGCCAGCGGCTGGCTCAACGCAGTGAGCAAGCGACGGCGTTGGCCGCTCAACTCCAGACCGGGCTTGGGGCTGACACCGAGCAACCCCAAAGGCCCCTCCTCACCCGATAACGGCCACCACCACCAGCGCCCGAATGGCAAGGTGCCCGTGCCCATGCCGGCCGGTTGATCGTGTTGCCAGGCCCAATCGGCGGCGGCGCGTTCGGCTTCGGTCAGGGTCAGCGGGCTGCCGGTCTCGACCTTCCAACCGCCCTGGCCGTCACGGTTGACCAGGCACAGGTCGAGGTCACTCCAGCCTTCCAGATGATGCGCCGCCGCGCTGATCACCGCCTGGCGATCGGTGGCGGCAGTGAGTTTGCGCGACAGGTCGAGCAGTTCACTGGTTTCTTCCTGGGTATCGCGCAGGGCCTGCAATTGCCGGCGTTGGCGCGCAGCAAGGTTGCCGGTCAAGGCCGCCATCAACAAGAAGAACAGCAGGGTCAGCACGTCTTCTTCACGCTGGATGGCAAACGAGAAATTCGGTGGGATAAACAGGAAGTCGTAGGTCAGGAACGACAACGCGGCGCACACCAGGGCCGGTCCCAGGCTGCTGCGTACCGCCACCAGCAAGACGGCCGCGAGAAACACCAGGGAGATATTCGGCAGCGGCAACACACTGGCCACCGCCCAGGCCAACGCCGCCGCGACGATGGTCGCCAGCACCGCCAGGCCGTAGTCGAACCAGACCAGCCCGCGCACATCCGGCAGGCGCGGCGGTGCGGGCATGTCGTCGCTGTCGAGCACGTTGATTTCCAGGCCCCGCGCATTGCGCAGCAAGCGCGCCGCCAGGCCACCTCCAAACAAGCGGCGGCGCCAACGCATCCGCGACTGCCCCACCAGCAACAGGCTGGCACGACGTTCGGCGGCATGCTGGATCAGGGTTTTCGCCACTTCCCCCGCCCGCAGCAGGACGACCTCCCCCCCGAGCCGTTCAGCCAGTTGCTGGGCATTCTGCAGGTGCAGGCGCGATTGCTCATCGCGCGCACGACCGTTGTCGACATGCACCAGGCTCCAGGGTAAATGCCGGCGCTGGGCCACGCGGCTGGCGTGCCGTACCAGACGTTCGGCCTGGGCATCGCCATCGACTCCCACCAACAAACGTCCGCGTACCGTCGGTGCCGCCTGGCCGAGCTGACGATAGCCTTGAGCCAAGTCATCATCGACGTGCGCGGCGGCGGTTTGCATCGCCAGCTCGCGCAAAGCCATCAGGTTGGTCTGGGTAAAAAACGCGTCGATCGCCGCGCGCGCCTGTTCCGGCACGTAGACTTTGCCGTCGCGCAAACGCTCCAGCAGCTCGCGCGATGGCAGGTCGATCAAGAGTAATTCGTCAGCCTCTTGCAGCACCCAGTCCGGCAGGGTTTCACGCACTTGCACGCCCGTGATGCCACGGACCTGGTCATTGAGGCTTTCCAGGTGCTGGACGTTGACCGTGGTGAACACGTTGATGCCGGCGGCGAGCAGCTCCTGGATGTCCTGCCAGCGTTTTTCGTGACGGCTGCCGGGGGCGTTGCTGTGGGCCAGTTCGTCCACCAGCACCAGCTTGGGTTTGGCGGTCAGCAGGCCGTCGAGGTCCATTTCTTCGAGCATCACGCCGCGGTATTCGCTGCGTACCAAGGGTTGCTGCGGCAGGCCACTGAGCAGGGCTTCGGTTTCGGCGCGACCGTGGGTTTCGACCACCCCGGCGATCAACCGCACGCCCTGGCGCAGCTGGGTGTGCGCGGCCTGGAGCATGGCGTAGGTCTTGCCCACACCCGGCGCGGCACCGAGGAAAACTTTGAGCCGGCCACGGCCGTCCCGGGGCAGTTCGGCTAACAAGGCATCGGCGCGGCCGGAGTCGCTCATGCGGGCAGTGTCCTTCAGGTATTTATCTAATCTGGCTCGATGAAGATCAACGGTGGGAGGGGGTTTGCTCCCGATAGCGGTGGGTCAGTTGCACTATCTGTAGCTGAGACACCGCTATCGGGAGCAAGCCCCCTCCCACACGGGATCAGAGTTTTTCCAGGGCCATGTTCAGTGCCAATACATTAACCACCGGCGGCCCCACCAACGGGCTTTCGATATGTTCATCCAACAACCGCTGCAAGGTCGAGACCGGCACATTCCGCGCGGCCGCCACCCGCGCCAGTTGATAGGCAATTGCCTGCGGTGGCAAGTGTGGATCAAGACCGCTGCCGGAGGTAGTCAGCGATGCCAGAGGGACCGGGCCCTGGCTGGGCACCCACTGTTTATTCGCGTCATCAAAAATGCGAGTCGCCAGCGCCGGATTGCTTGGGCCAAGGTTGCTGGCGCTGCTGGACACCGTCGCAAAGGCACCGGCCGACGGGCGCGGATGGAACCAGCTGTCACCGGTAAAGTCCTGTGCGATCAGGCTGGAGCCGCGCACCTTGCCGCTATCATCGCGCACCAGGCTGCCATTGGCCTGGTCGGGAAACGCCACCTGGGCGACACCGGTGACAACCAAGGGGTAAGCCACGCCGGTGATCAGGGTCATGAGGACCAGCAGGCTCAGGGCCGGGCGGATCATGTTAGTCATCTTCACATCCTCAATAAATCGACAAACCAGTGGGGTGGGTTACACCAAGTGCAGTGCGGTCAACAGCATGTCGATCGCCTTGATACCCACGAACGGCACCAGAATCCCGCCCAGCCCATAGATCAGCAGGTTGCGCCGCAACAGCGCCGCCGCACTCGCCGCCTGCACGCGCACGCCGCGCAGCGCCAGCGGAATCAGCACCACAATGATCAGCGCGTTGAACACGATGGCCGAGAGAATCGCGCTTTGCGGGCTCTGCAAGTGCATGACGTTGAGCACGCCCAACTGCGGGTAGATCGCGGCAAACAGCGCCGGCAGGATCGCGAAATACTTGGCCACGTCGTTGGCGATGGAAAAGGTGGTCAACGCACCACGGGTGACCAGTAATTCCTTGCCGATCTGTACCACGTCCAGCAGCTTGGTCGGGTCGCTGTCGAGGTCGACCATGTTGGCGGCTTCCCGAGCGGCCTGGGTGCCATCATTCATCGCCATGCCGACGTCGGCCTGGGCCAGTGCCGGGGCATCGTTGGCGCCGTCACCGCACATTGCCACCAACCGGCCGTCGTTCTGTTCGTGGCGAATGCGGGCAAGTTTCTTCTCCGGCGTGGCTTCGGCCAGCACGTCGTCCACACCCGCCTCGGCGGCAATCGCGGCGGCGGTCAGCGGGTTGTCGCCGGTGACCATCACCGTGCGGATGCCCAGTTTGCGCAACTCGGCGAAACGCTCGCGGATGCCAGGCTTGACCACGTCCTTGAGATGGATCGCACCCAGCAATTTGCCATCGGCGCACACCAGCAGCGGTGTGCCGCCGCTCTGGGCGATCTTGTCGATTTCGCGGGACAGTGCCGGTTGCAGATCACGACGTTGTTGGCCAATGAATGCCAGCAGCGAATCCACGGCACCTTTGCGGTACACACGGCCCTGGTAGTCGACACCCGATAAACGGGTTTCGGCACTGAACGGCACGGCGGTCAGTTGATCCAGGGTCGGCTCGGCCTGGGGGTACAGGGCGCGCAGGTATTCGACAATGGACTTGCCTTCGGCCGTGTCGTCCGCCAGCGACGCCAGCAAGGCACCTTCGGCCAGGTCCCGACCGCTGACGCCAGGCGCTGCGAGCACGGCCGCGCAGCGACGGTTGCCGAACGTGATGGTGCCGGTCTTATCCAGCAGCAATACGTGTACATCCCCCGCCGCTTCCACGGCACGCCCGGACTTGGCAATCACGTTGAGGCGCACCAGGCGGTCCATGCCGGCGATACCGATGGCCGACAACAGCCCACCAATGGTGGTAGGAATCAACGTCACCAGCAGTGCGACCAGGAACACCAGCGGCAAGCTGCCATTGGCGAAGTGAGCGAACGGCTGCAGGGTCACCACCACCAACAGGAAGATCAGGGTCAGGCCGATCAGCAAAATGTCCAACGCGACTTCGTTGGGGGTTTTCTGACGTTTGGCGCCTTCCACGAGGGCGATCATACGATCCAGGGTCGACTCACCGGGGTTGGCGCTGATGCGGATCAGCAACCAGTCCGACACCAGCCGGGTGTTGCCGGTGACGGCCGAACGGTCGCCGCCGGACTCGCGGATCACCGGCGCGGATTCGCCCGTGATCGCCGCTTCGTTGACCGCCGCAATCCCTTCGATGACCTCGCCGTCACCGGGGATCATTTCCCCGGCGGCAACGCGGACCACGTCACCTTTGCGCAGGCTGGTGGCCGGCACCACCTTGAAACTGCCATCGGCCTCTTTACGCCGTGCGCTCAGGCCTTCACTGCCGGCCTTTAGGCTGTCGGCGCGGGCCTTGCCGCGACCTTCGGCCAAGGCTTCGGCGAAGTTGGCGAACAACACGGTGAACCATAGCCACACCGCGATTTGCACAGCGACAAAGGTCGGCACGGCGGTGTCGGGCACGAAGCACAACACGGTCGTCAGGATAGCGGTCAGTTCAACCACCAGCATGACCGGCGAGCGTTGCAGCTGCCGTGGGTCCAGCTTGACGAAAGCCTGGCCCAGCGCCGGGCGCCACAGGGCGGAGATGGCGGTTTTGGCGGGTTCCTGGGTGGCTACGGAAGCCGCATTTTTTGCAGGCATATTCATTGTCATATCCCTTATCAGAAGCCCATGCTCAAGTGTTCGGCGATGGGGCCCAACGCCAGTGTCGGCAGGAAAGTCAGGCCGCCCACCAGCAAGATGGTCACGGTCAACAACGTCACGAACAGCGGGCCGTGGGTGGGGAAGCTGTTCTGGCCGATCGGCGCGGTCTTCTTCATCGCCAGGCTACCGGCCAGGGCCAGTACCGGAAGGATGTAGCCGAAGCGGCCGATCAACATGCCCAGGCCCAACATCAGGTTATGGAACGCGGTGTTGCCACTGAAACCGCCGAAGGCCGAGCCGTTGTTGGCGCTGGCCGAGGTATAGGCATACAGCAACTGGCTGAAGCCGTGCGGCCCTGGGTTACTGATGGCACCGGCCGGGCCGGGCAGGCTGGCGGCGATAGCGCCGAGTACCAGCACACCCACCGGCATGACCAGCAGGGTCACGACGAGCAATTGCACTTCCTTGGCCTGCAGCTTCTTGCCCAGGTATTCGGGAGTACGACCGATCATCAGGCCGGCGAGGAAGACCGCGATCAACACGTTGAGCAACATGCCGTACATGCCCGCGCCGACGCCGCCGAAGATCACTTCGCCGACCATCATGTTGACCAGCGCCACCATCCCGCTCAGGGGATTGAGGCTGTCTTGCATGCCGTTGACCGAACCGTTGGACGCCGCCGTGGTAGTCACCGACCACAGCACGGTGCCGGTGGTGCCGAAGCGCGCTTCTTTACCTTCCAGTGGTGCGGTTTGCTCAACCGCCGGGTTGGTCAGGGTCGGGTTGGGCTGGTATTCGGCCCACAGCGAAGTCGCGCCACCAATCAGGAACAGGGCCAGCATGCAGCCCAGGATCGCGCGGCTCTGGCGCAGGTCCTTGACGTAGTGACCGAAGGTGAACACCAGTGCCACGGGGATCAGGATGATCGCGGCCAATTCAAACAGGTTGGCCCACGCAGTCGGATCTTCGAAGGGGTGGGCGGAGTTGACGCCGAAGAAACCGCCGCCGTTGGTGCCCAGTTGTTTAATCGCAATCTGGCTGGCCGCAGGGCCCAGCGGAATCACTTGATCCACGCCCTGCAGGGTCACGGCGTCCACGTAATGCGCGAAAGTCTGCGGTACGCCCTGCCATACCAGGAACAGCGCAAGCACCAGGCACAAGGGCAACAGGCCATAGAGGGTGGCGCGGGTCATATCGACCCAGAAGTTACCCAAGGTCTTGGTGGACTTGCGACCGATACCGCGGCAGAGCGCGACCAGGACGGCCAGGCCGGTGGCGGCGCTGACGAAGTTCTGCACGGTCAGGCCGACCATCTGGCTGAGGTAGCTCAGGGACGCTTCGCCGCTGTAGTTCTGCCAGTTGGTATTGGTCATGAAACTGACCGCGGTATTGAAGGCTAGCGTCCACTCCTGCCCCGGCAATTTCTGCGGGTTCAGTGGGAGGTAGTCCTGGAACAGCAGGATCGCGAACAGCAACACAAAACCGGCCAGGTTGAACGCGATCAGCGCCAGCGTGTACTTCTGCCAGCTTTGCTCCTGGTGCTCGTCGACGCCCGACAGGCGATAGCAGGCTTTTTCCACCGGCGTCAGAACCGGGCTCAACCACGTGCGCTGGCCTTCCATCACCTTGTAGTAGAACCGCCCCAGGAACGGCGCCGGCACCAGCACCACGGCAAAAAAGGCGATGATCAGCCAATAGTCATAACTGTGCATAGCCCGCTCCTAGTTCCGATCCGCGCGTAACAGCGCAACCAGCAGATAAATGAACAGCGCCACGGCCAATAGCAGTGACACCGCGTCCAGAACGCTCATGGAAGTCTCTCCGTTTTGCGGCGATTGCCGCGTGTGAGGCAATTGTCCGCAGGAGCGGCGTAAAGGAACGAGACCGAGGGCGTGGGCGGGGCGTAAAGACGGCGTAAAGAGTGGCTTTACAGGAGGTTTACAGGGGCTGGGAGGGCCTCTTCGCGAGTAAGCCCGCTCCCACACTTGACCGCGTATTTTCTGATGAACCTCGGTGAAGTGTGGGAGCGGGCTTGCTCGCGAAAGCGCCAGTCGAGTCTCTGCCGCACTTTGCTGGTGCAACTCCAGCGACTTTCAAACGCCAAACCGTTCCCCCGACGACAGTCGCGTGTCTTTACGACACGGTTGCGTGGGCTGGCATGGCCGCTGCAACACCTTGAATCATTCCAACCAGTTCAGGGAGCACCCCATAATGAACACACAACTCAAACCCACTTTGGGCACCTTGCACCTGTGGGGCATCGCGGTCGGCCTGGTGATATCCGGCGAGTATTTTGGCTGGAGCTACGGCTGGGGCGTGGCAGGCACGCTGGGGTTTCTGGTGACGTCGCTGATGGTCGCGGCGATGTACACCTGCTTTATCTTCAGCTTCACCGAGCTGACGACTGCCATCCCCCATGCTGGCGGGCCGTTTGCCTACAGCCGCCGCGCCTTTGGTGAAAAAGGCGGCTTGATCGCCGGCCTCGCGACCTTGATCGAGTTTGTGTTTGCGCCCCCCGCCATCGCCTTGGCCATCGGTGCTTACCTGAATGTGCAGTTCCCCGCACTGGACCCGAAACACGCAGCCGTCGGTGCCTACATCGTGTTCATGGGCCTCAACATTCTCGGGGTGAAGCTCGCAGCCACGTTCGAACTGGTGGTGTGTGTACTCGCGGTCGCCGAATTGCTGGTCTTCATGGGCGTGGTCGCGCCGGCATTCAGCTTCAGCAACTTTGCCCTCAATGGCTGGGCCGGTGCGGACACCTTCGGCGCGCCGGCGATCGCCGGGATGTTCGCGGCGATCCCCTTCGCCATCTGGTTCTTCCTGGCTATTGAAGGTGCCGCCATGGCGGCCGAAGAGGCGAAAGATCCGAAACGCACCATCCCGAAAGCCTATATCAGCGGCATCCTGACGCTGGTGATCCTGGCCATGGGCGTGATGTTCTTTGCCGGCGGCGTGGGCGACTGGCGTGCGCTGTCGAACATCAACGACCCGCTGCCCCAAGCCATGAAGGCCGTGGTCGGTAACGGTTCGGGCTGGCTGCACATGCTGGTCTGGATTGGCCTGTTCGGGCTGGTGGCCAGTTTCCACGGCATCATCCTCGGCTACTCGCGTCAGTTCTTTGCCCTGGCGCGTGCGGGCTACCTGCCGTCCTTCCTGGCCAAACTGTCGCGTTTTCAGACACCGCACCGGGCGATCATCGCCGGTGGCGTGGTCGGCATCGCCGCCATCTACAGCGATGGCCTGATCAACCTGGGCGGCATGACACTGACAGCGGCCATGATCACCATGGCGGTGTTCGGTGCCATCGTGATGTACATCATGAGCATGCTCAGCCTGTTCAAGCTGCGCAAGACCGAGCCACTGCTGGAACGTACGTTCCGCGCGCCGGGCTATCCCATCGTGCCGGGCATTGCGCTGGTGCTGGCCGTGGTGTGCCTGGTGGCCATGGCCTGGTTCAATGCGCTGATCGGCTTGATCTTCCTGGGTTTCATGCTGGTGGGGTTCGTGTACTTCCAGATGACCGCACAGGACCGCGCCGACGCACCGGCGGATGCGATGTTGACCGGGCTCTGAGATATTGAGGCGGAACGGGCCTACACTGAACTACTCAGAATGCCCGTGACTCAAAGCGGTACTACTGTGGGAAAATTCTCCCACGATAGTCCGCCTCAAGGAGAGCCTTATGCCGTGGTATGCGTGGTTGATTTTAGTGGTAGCGATCGGGTCGATCGTCGGTGGGCTGCTGATGCTGCGTGACAGCGCCAACAAGGTGGAACTCACCGAAGAACAACGTAAACGCGTGGCCGAACGCAACGCCCAGGCGGACGCCAAGGATGCGCAGGATCGCTAAGCCGGTTTACTCCCAGGCCGCCTTGGCAATGTGCAAACCGTGCTGCCCCCTGTAGGCAGCACGCTCAGGCTGAGTCCAGCCGTCCAATAACTCATCCTCCAATCGGTAGATTTCGACCCCCAGCGGACGGCACACCGTCAACGGGTCCTGCGCGTCCGGCCCCCACATCGGCAGCGAGAGATCTCCGCCAGGGCAAGTCGACAATGCGCATAGCAGATCGATCTCGGCGAAGAACTCCAGGTAGTCGCCCTTCTGCGCCGGGCAGGCTTTCATGAAGTACATATCGTCATGATTGAGCCCGGTGCACTGGAAGATATTCAGCACGTCATGCACATCGAATTCCGTCAGGCCGTGGGGTAATACCGCACGCGTGAGGTTGGAGTGGCAATGATGATGGAAGTCCTCGCCTGTCAGCATGCGGTTCACATACGGATCGCAGCGCGTGCCCAGCAGATCATGCAAACGACCGCCATGTTCGTCGATGCCATAGCCGGCCAGACTGTCATCGGTGATCGTTACCAGAGGTCTTAAAAATGGCAGGTTGGACCATAACCGGTCGTGGGTGCTGACATGGGCGCCCTGCAATTGCCTCGTACGCGCCGCCCACAGACGTTCGCGCGGGTCATTGGCGTTCCACACGTTGAAGTCCCCCACCTGCGGCCCCACCGGCGTAGTGACACGGAACACATGCCCGGCCGGCACCTTCCACGCCCTCCCCGTCCGAATTGGCACCTCGAACTGTTCGATCAGCGTACGCTGGCCGGCCCGGTCACGAATACGCTCATAGAACGCCGTATCGACTTGCAGCGCAGAGCCTTTGCTGACTTGGTAAGCAGCTGGGTAGTCTTTGTACATGGGGCAACCCTCCTTCAAGGGTGATCAAACAAGGCAAGGGAAAGGCGTTCGGAATCGTCCAGGTACAGGCTCATCGCCTCCCCTGCCGCCGGTTTATCTTCCTGGATCAGTAACTGGTAAATCTCACGGTCGCGCTCCAGCCAGGGCGACTGGAAACGCTGCTCATCAGGGGCGGCACAGAACACCAACCGCAGTTGGGCAATCACTTGGGCGAAAAACTCATCGAACAACGGGCTGCGCATCAGCCTGACAATCTGCTGATGGAACAGCAGGCTGTGAGTGGCCACTGCTCGCCAATCCTCACGCTCACGGGCAAGACTGGTTGCCTCAATCGCGTTTTGCATGTGTGCGGCCTGATCAGTCGTCAGCGCGCCGCTCTGGGCAATAGCCTGCAGCTCCAGAGTGCGGCGTACGACGAACAGGTCGCGCACCTCCTCCCTTTCCAAGCGCCGGACCATCACACCTTTGTTGCGTATATAGCGCGTAAGCCCTTCCTGCCCTAGACGATGCAGCGCTTCGCGGATGGTATTGCGCGAAGCGTTGTATCCCTTGACCAGGTCACCTTCGACCAGCGCCATACCTGGCAGCAAACGCCCGCCGATGATATCGGCACGTAATTCGAGGGCGATCTGGTCAGCCAGGGACAAATTGAGAGTCATCGTTACCTCAGGATTGTTGAACAATGCCGGGAACAGAGGTAATCACTTTTCATGCCAAGGTTGTTGGGACATCCTGCCGATAAGGTTTCAGATGCAGAAAAGGCCGGTCAATGACCGGCCTCCTGGGCGATTTTTCACATATTCAATTGATGATCAGCCTGTCGCGATTTTTCTCCAGCAACGCCTTGCCGATGCCCTTCACTTCCAACAACTCATCTACCGCCGTGAAGGGGCCGTTGCTTTCACGATAGGCGATGATCGCCTTGGCTTTGGCCGCTCCGATACCAAACAGATCGCGACGCAGGGTTTCGGCGTCAGCGGCGTTAAGGTTGACCTTGGCGGATTGCTCGACCTGGACCTTCTGCGCCGCAACGGCGGCCGGAGCTTCCGGCTTGGCGGATGGAGCCGCGATGGTAGCGACTGAGAAGCTGGTGAGGAAGGCGAAGATAAGGGAAGAGATGTACGCGTTTTGCATTGGTGACGCTCCATGACATCGGTAAGAGAAAAGCAGCTTTTCCGAAGCTGCTTTTCTAACTTAGGTGATGTTAGGAGAGAGTCAAAAGTGAGTGAGTAACAGGGTGTTAGCTCAGGGCTCGAGGCGACGCTGCTGGTAGATCCAGTCGACAATTTCGCCGTCGGGAGAGTAGCCGCTGACGGTGTCGCGCAGTAATTGGCGGACTCGGGTGTAATCGTCCTCATCCACGGCGGCAAGCAGCTCGCTCAGCTTCCCTTTGAGTACGTCCCAAGCGAGATGGTCTTCGTTGGCGCTCATGATCATCGGGTGCTGGGTGGCGACCACGTTGTCACCGATCAGCAACTCTTCGTAAAGTTTTTCACCAGGCCGCAAGCCGGAAAACTCGATGGCTATATCGCCGTGCGGGTTCTTGTCTGAGCGAACACTCAGGCCAGACAGGTGAATCATCTTCTCCGCGAGCTCGACGATTTTTACCGGTTCCCCCATGTCCAGCACAAATACATCACCACCAAGGCCCATAGAGCCTGCCTGAATCACCAACTGCGCGGCCTCAGGGATAGTCATGAAGTAACGGGTGATCTTGGGGTGGGTCACCGTGAGCGGGCCACCCGACTTGATCTGCTTGTGGAAGAGCGGAATCACCGAGCCCGAAGAACCCAGCACATTGCCAAAACGCACCATGGTGAAACGAGTTTTATTGACCCGCGAGACATTTGATTTGTCACCGAACAGTACGGGTGCCAATTCGCGACTCAGGGCTTGCAAAGTCAACTCAGCCAAGCGTTTGGTACTGCCCATGACATTGGTAGGACGAACTGCCTTGTCCGTCGAGATCAGAACAAAGTTCTCCACTCCCGCCTGCAATGCAGCCTGGGCGGTATTCAATGTGCCGATCACATTGTTCAACACCCCCTCGGCGATGTTGTGTTCAACCATGGGCACATGCTTGTAGGCGGCGGCATGATAGACCGTATCGACGTGCCAGGTTTTCATCACATCAAGCAGTTTAGACTGATTGCGCACAGAGCCCAGGATCGGCAACAGCTTCACCGGGAGCGACTCACGGGTGATTCGCTGCTCCAGTTCCGAAAGGATGCTGTAGAGGTTGAATTCGCTGTGTTCGAACAGCAGCAATGTAGTCGGTCGCAAAGCCAGGATTTGTCGGCATAGCTCGGATCCGATCGACCCACCCGCGCCGGTCACAAGGACACTTTTTCCTTTAATGCAGCGCTCCAGCAATTCGCCTTGTGCAGGCACCGCGTCACGCCCTAACAGGTCGGCAATGTCGACTTCCTGGATGTCATCCACCTTTACACGGCCGCTGGCGAGGTCCATGAAACCTGGAACGCTTCGTACGTGGAGAGGAAAGCCTTCGAGGAACCCCAGGATTTCGCGACGGCGTCCACGGTTCGATGAAGGGATTGCGAGCAGGATTTCTTGAGCGCCAGTGGCGTCGATCATTCGCTGGATGTGCTTTGGCTTATAGACTTGCAGCCCGGAGATAACGCGATCAGTAATACTGACGTCATCGTCGATAAAGGCGACTGGACGCATCACTCTGCCCATACGCAAAGCAGCAACCAATTGGTTCCCCGCAGCACCAGCACCATAGATGGCAACACGCGACAGGCCATCGTCACGACTTGTGAACGGGACATGCTGTGACGCGGCAAACCAGTCACCCAGAAAATACTGACGCATTGCCAGGCGCAGGCCACCAACCATAATGAGGCTCAACCACCAATAGTTGAAAATTATGGAACGTGGAACCACGTTCTGGTGGTTGCTGTACCAGTAGACGACCACACCGAGAATCAGTGACGACAGGCTGACCGCTTTAATAATCGCGATAAGTGCATCGTTACCGAAGTAACGCATCACCGCTCGATACATACCGAAGCGTACGAACAGAGGGATTCCGACAATAGGAGCGGCAATGAACAGCCAGAGGTGCACACGAACCGGATTAACCAGTTCGTCAACGCCCAGGCGTACGACGAACGCGAGCCACAAGGCTAACCAAACCAAAAATACATCAGTACCAATCTGAATCAGTCGTTTTTTTCGTCTAGGTAGCGCGACCAAATACGCCCGTAACTTATCCATAGCCTCTTCAAACACCTCTATACACTCCAATGCCTTGTGCTCGCAGCGCCAAATATGGAGTCGTCATAACGTCCAGTCTGGCTGCAGATACTACTTATTTGCCAACACTCGGCTTCTCAAGCTCGCCAGCATGAAATTTTATCGCCAGAGCAACCAGCGGTAGATAGCCGAGAACCAGCCCCCAGGCGCCATCCAAACCGTATAAAACAACACCCATGGATATGGGCAAAAGCCAGAATACATTGATGGCCGCCACTGCCAAAGTCACAGGCAGATGTTTGCCGAATGTACGCGAAGCAAATTGGTAAGCATGGCTGCGATGAGCTTCGTAAACCTTATCACCGCGCAATAAGCGCCGTACCAAAGTGAAGGTTGCATCGACCACAAATACCCCCAGCAATATCAACCAGGCCCAGAAAAATGACGATTGGGTCCACGCAGCCTGGATGGAGAAGCAGGCTAAGATGACACCCAAAAACCCACTTCCGGCATCACCCATGAATATTTTTGCGGGTGGGAAATTCCAGAGCAGAAACGCTCCCACCGCAGCAGCCAATAGCAAGGGCAACCAGATCATATCCTGATGTCCGCTCATCGTATAAAGCAAGCAGGCTCCCAGACATGCGCACATTGCCTCAACACTGGCGATACCATCGATTCCGTCCATGAAATTATAGAGGTTGAGCATCCACACCATATACACAGCAGCCAGTACGCTACCGACTATACCGAGCTCCAGAGTCCATCCAAAAACGCTCAGCGGAGCGAGCCCGTTGAGCCAGAACAATGCCCAAATGGCTGCGGAAAAATGGCCAACCAAACGCCAACGAGCAGCGATATGCCCGTGATCGTCCATGAAGCCCAGCACTGCAACCAGGGCTCCGGCCCCCCCTACTGCAACCAACGAGTCCGTAGATACCAGCCCAAGCCATGCCAGCAGCGGAATAACAGCAAGGAAGGCAAGCACAATCGCTACCCCACCGCCTCGAGGCGTGGGTACCGAGTGCGAGCTGCGCGCATTCGGGATATCAATGATGCTTCGCGAAAGCGCGTATCGACGGATGACAGCGGTCATCACAAATGAGACCAACGCAACAGCAGGAACAATCCACCAGTAACTCATTTCTTTTCATTTTCCATGAAATCCGACGCAGTGACCTTCAACGCCTCATTTACCGACAGTGGAGGCATCCATCCCAAGACGGAACGTGTCTTGGCGATATCGACCTGCAATGAACCACACAAGCGCTGTGACAAACTACGCTTACCCAGCATGTTCGCCCCTACGCTTAACAGTACAGCGGGCACAGGAAGAAGACGCGCCGGCTTACCCAACGCAGATGCCATTTTGCGCAGTAATGTGGTGGTTGATAAATCTTCACCATCACTGACCATGAACGTCTGATTAGCCGCAGCCGGGTGACTGACGCAAGTGATGATCAAATCGACCAGGTTGTCCAAGGCAACCAGACTGCGGGCGTTATGAATAGCGCCAAAAGGCAATGGCACACCTTTATGCAGCCAACGCATCATGCTGCGAAAGTTAGCTTTCACACCTGGCCCATAGACCAGTACGGGGCGAATAATCACGACCTCCATTCCAGTGGTCGAGGCCAACTGACGCAACCCCTGCTCAGCTTCCATCTTCGAAACACCGTAAGGGTCTGACGGATTACCCGCTTGGTCGGCTGTAAAAGGTGCACCCGGTGCAGTGCTTTCGCCATTGACCTTGATCGAACTGAGAAACACAAACCGCCTTACGCCCGCTGCAGCAGCCTGACGTGCAAGGTTTAGAGTACCTTCCACATTCGCACGACGAAAAGCCTCCAGCGGGTCAGCTTCCTGGTCGTTCATGACATGTACGCGAGCCGCGCAATGCACCACGGTATCAATACCATTGAGTTCGGATGAAAAGCTCGCGGTCGAAAGGTCGTCGAACCGGACGACCTGCTCTGCTTCAGGGCAAGTAAAATTCGCCCCTCTTACAGCTACAGTGACTCGAATATCAGTGCGAGCGGCTAAAACTCGAACCAACCGACCACCAACAAATCCCGATGCTCCAGTCACAAATATCTGCACACAAAGCTCCTTGCTTATGACTTCGACCAAACGGTGCGGTTAATGTAATCGGTATAACTGTGCACGATTCGTACGACTTTCTTGGACACGGCGCCGCCGAGGTAATCATCGACCACCGCAATATTGCGCTCGCCGCGTACATGTTGTGATGTCACCACACGAACAGCGTTGAGAACGCGCTCGGTTTTCAAACCACACATGATCAGCGTACCCTCGTCCATACCTTCCGGACGCTCATGGGCGTTACGGATCGTGACGGCCGGCAGATTCAGAAGAGAAGCTTCTTCAGTGATTGTGCCGCTGTCAGAAAGAATGCAGTAAGCGCCCATCTGCAACTTGATGTAGTCCAGCAAGCCGAACGGCTTGACGAAACGAATCAATGGATGATCAAGCGACTCACCCAACGCCTCGAGACGCTTGCGCGTACGTGGATGCGTAGACACGATCACCGGGTATTGATATTGGTCAGCCAAAGCCTTCAGGGAACCCAGCAAGTCGCGAAGGTTCTCTGGGGTATCAACGTTTTCCTCACGGTGCGTGCTGACAATGAAATAACGCCCCGTTTCCAGCCCTTCTCGCGCCAACACGTCCGAGGCTTCGATCTTAGGCATGTAATGGTTCAAGACTTCTTCCATGTGGGAACCCGTCTTGATAATGGTTTCCGGGCGTACGCCTTCATCAAGCAGGTACCGACGAGCGTGCTCGGTCAGCACCATGTTGATATCGCTCAAGTGATCCAATACCTTGCGGTTCAGTTCCTCGGGCACGCGCTGGTCAAAGCAACGATTACCGGCTTCCATGTGAAACACTGGAATCTTTCTACGCTTGGCGGCGATAACCGCCAAACAGGTGTTGGTATCACCGTAAAGTAACAGAGCGTCCGGCTTTTCCTTCTCAAAAAGCTCATCGGACTTCTCAATGACCTGTGCGATGGTCTGGGCAGCGGTCTCACCGACGGCGCCTAGAAAATAGTCCGGTTTGCGAATCTCCAGGTCATCAAAAAATACCTGATTGAGCTCAAAATCATAGTTTTGACCAGAGTGGACCAAAATATGATTAGTCTGCTTATCCAACTCTGCAATCACTCGGCTCATCTTGATGAGTTCCGGGCGAGTTCCTACCAGGGTCATAACCTTAAGCATTGAGTTGCTCCTGAATGAAGTCCAGCTTGAGCAACAGCTTTTTAACACCTTCCACGTCGAGACGTTCGGTGTTGTGGGAGGTATAGTCGTCCAATTCGGAGATCTCGGTTTCGCCTTCAACGAAATACTTCTCGTAGTTGAGGTCGCGATTATCCGCCGGGATACGATAGTAACGGCCCATATCTTCAGCTTTGGCCATTTCTTCACGAGAAATCAAAGACTCATACAGTTTCTCGCCGTGGCGAGTGCCGATGACTTTAATTGAGTTCAAGCGGTTGAAGAGTTCTTTCAATGCCTGAGCCAGAACTTCTACCGTGGAAGCCGGGGCTTTCTGAACGAAAATATCGCCTTGCTCAGCGTGCTCGAATGCATGCAGCACCAAATCGACCGAGTCTTCCAGGGACATCAGGAAACGCGTCATATTAGGGTCGGTAACGGTCAGTTCACCGCCCTGCTTGAGCTGATTGATGAACAATGGAATGACAGAACCACGGGACGCCATAACGTTACCGTAGCGTGTGGAGCAAATGACCGGGCCGGCCTTCGGAATCATGCGGGACTTGGCGACTACCAACTTCTCCGCCATCGCCTTGGAAATGCCCATTGCGTTGATTGGGTAAACCGCTTTGTCGGTGCTCAAGACCACAACACGTTCCACATTATTGGCAATCGCCGCGTTCAGAACGTTCTCGGTACCCAGCACGTTGGTTTTGACGGCCTCCATCGGGTAGAACTCGCACGAGGGAACCTGCTTGAGTGCGGCGGCATGGAAAATGTAATTCACCCCAACCATAGCTTGGGAAATACTGTTGTAATCACGTACGTCGCCGATATAAAACTTTACCTTGTCATTACCGAGCGCAATGCGCATGTCTTCTTGTTTTTTTTCGTCACGGCTAAATACGCGAATTTCTTTTACGTTCGTATCAAGAAAACGCTTCAAAACCGTATTACCGAAAGAGCCAGTACCACCGGTAATCATTAAAACTTTATTATCAAACATCAAAAAACTCCTAAATTATCGCTGAGCGCGCATAAACTTAATAAGATCCGGCCAGGCCGGTGGCACATAACCGACTGCTTCACGAAAACGTGTCGAATCCAGAGAGCGGTCAATAACCAATTGTTCATCAGCTACGATGTCAATATTCTTCTCATAGACTTTGGCGATTTCATTCAGCAAGGTGAACTTGTCAATAGGTGCAACGGACACATGGTAAAGCCCGAACAATTCCTTGTGAGGCAACACAAAATCAACAATGATGCGCGCCAGCTCTGCGGTGGGTACGCCGGAGAAAATCGCTTTCGTGAAGCCTTTCACTGCCCCTTCCTGAGATAGGAACCAATCAACCAGAGAGGAGCAACTGGCCAGCTCGTGACCAATAATAGAGGTTCGCAAAGTAATCGCATGCTCTTCATCATGCAGCTCACCGATAAACTTAGATTTGCCATACAAGTCTTCCGCATCGGACAGATCCGACTCAACATACATGCCTTTGGCACCGGTAAATACGCAATCGGTACTAATATGAACGAGACGAGCCCCCGTCAACTTGCATAGCTTTGACAATCGATGCGGCAACATCGAATTCAATGGCAACGTTGACAGCGGGTCTTTGGCTTGAGCCAACTGCTTGATCAGGCCTACACAGTTTATGACAACGTCCGGGCGATTTTTCTCGAACACACCGACTAATGACTCATAATCAAGAACATCTATATCAGAATAGAAGTGATCTCTATGCTTCTCTTCAAAGTGCTTCGCCCCTCCTTTTCCACGCATAGTGCCGAACACACTATGTTCGGTGTGATTGGCAATGTACTTGAATACAGCACTCCCTAACATCCCCGTCACGCCAAGCACTAATATCTTCATCATTAATCTCTAAGAGTTCGCACGTTCTTTAATAATTTGGACCAACCGACGGCACTGGTTCTTCATCTCGTAATTATTACAGAAAAAACTAAAGCCTGCCGCCCCATAAGCGGCTCTTTTTTCCAGAGCTGCCGCATGCAGCATCTCTATATTCCTGGCCAGCGCGGCAGCGTCCTCAGCCGGCGAACAAAGCCCTGCTCCCGCCTGAGCGACGACTCTAGCGCCTTCACCATCCAACGCAGCCAGAATAGGCTTACCGGCCGCCATATACGCCTGGACCTTGCTGGGTATAGTCAAAGTGAATATTTCGTCGCGCTTGAGCGTGACCAGCAATGCTTCGCTCTTGGAAAACAACTCGGGCATCAATGACGATGGTAGCCGCCCCACCAGCTCCAGATTGTCCAAGTGATGTTGGCGTTTCTGCTCACGCATCCACTCAAGCCGACTGCCACTACCCACCACGACTATTTTGCAATCCAAATGGCCTAAAGCTTTGGCAGCATCAATAATGGTTTCCAAAGACTGAGCGAAGCCCAGGTTACCAGCGAAAACCACACAGAAATTGGATGATAATAATTGGTTGATTTCAAGCGGTAGTCGGTCCGTCGCTTCCACATCGACCGATGGAACACGGTAAGAATTGGGGTAGTAAACAATCTTGTCTTTAGCGGCATACTTTGATGCCGAGGAGACGAAGGCTTCGGACTGAACCAGGATGGTATCAGTCTGCGCATAAATAAAACGTACAAGAAGCCCCACGATCTTGAGCAAGAAAGGATTTTTAATGAATCCAGTGGCCTTAAGGGTTTCCGGCCATAGGTCTTGCACCCACACCATCAAGTGGGCGCCACTGGATCGCTTCAGGACAATCGCTGGAATGGCCGCAGTAATGGGTGAAACGGCGAATACTATGATTGCATCAAACTGCTTGCCGGCATTTTTTTTGGGGAAGAACCTGATCCCATTGGTCACGAACGACAGATAATTGAGCACCAAGTTCTTGGCGCCTCCGGCCTTTCTTGGCCTCAACGGGGCCCGATGAACCTTTATCGAATCCCTATACAGATGCTCACTGCACGCATTTTGATCATAACCTTCGTAGGTTTCACCCTCCGGATAGTTCGGCTGCCCCGTGAAAACTTCCACGTCATGACCTAACGCCGCCAACTCCTCGACAATATCATTGATAATAAAGCTCTCAGGATAAAAATACTGAGTCACAATCGCAATATTCAAAGACATATCAATTCACACTATCAAATCTGGATTTCAGCCCACGCGGGCCCTGTACGACCACCGACTTAAAAAACGAAAACATTGCAACCCAACGATTCATTTTCATATCAAATGACGGCTTACGACTTGACAGCTCAACAAACTTATCCGACGTTTCGACGATATCAAATGATTTTGCCTTTACGCGATGTTGGTTAGAGACTTCCAAGTACTGCTCTGGATTTAGAGCCTGCAACATGGCAATAGTATCTAGAATGCCCACCCGTACAGTTGTAGCCGTCGCTTCATTGTACGAGTAGCCAGAAACATCCGAAAACAATCCGCAGGTCAATGGCTCCTCTATGGATTCAATGCCCACTACAGAAGGAATACCGGCGGCCGACGCTTCAATAATTGTTGTGCCTGAGCCAACGAAACAAAAAGCGCCCTCGAGGATAGAGGGAAGCTCTGCATACTCCACCTCCCCTTTGAAATGCACATATTTACCGACACCACACGCCTGCGCCAAAGACTCAAGAGCCGCTCGCTCAGGGCCATCACCATAAATAAAGTACTCAAAATCGGCCTGTTTGCGCAGCTCGGCCAGCTGTGAAATCACATGTTTGTTATAGACCTTAAAATCAACCAGACGGCCTACTGAAACAATCCGCAGAGAAGACTGCAGCGGACGTCGATTGGCATAGCTCTCAAAGGAAATACCCAGTGGCAGAATATCTAAATTGCTCACTTCGACATTGGCAAATGCAGACGCCATCTCAGCGGTCCTTTCGTTCGGAAACAGCGTCAACTCCACATTGCGATCATAGAGCTCTAGCATCTTCCTTCTGAAATAGATATCTCGCCCACGCCACCAGCAAATTTCTTTGGAATGGTAAATACCAATACTTAATGCTGTAAAACGAAGACGTGACTTATTAAGAAAAACATATGCCAACGTTAAAATATCTACCACATGCACAATGTCGTAATGGGCCTGATCTTTTTTTGCAGGAATAAGTGCGTTAATCCAACTTGATGCCGAAAAGAAAGGCACGTGTTCCACGACATTGACGGTCGCGTAGCGAGATAGTTCCTCGAACAGACCGGCGTCACTCTTGTTTGAGAGCAGCGTCACGGTGACCTTATGTCCCGCCAGACTGAGATACTTCGCCAGCCGGACAACGTAGGTCTCAACCCCACCAATGGCCAACCCGCCCATCACAAACAGAATGTTCTTCATAAACTCACCAGAAAATCATAGAAAATCAAAAAACACTTCAGACCCGCCCGTCCAGCCCGAGTTAGTACTCAAGTTCAGGTACAACGTTCCAAAAGCATAAAGACAAACCGCCAAAAATCCGAGCTTCCTGCCGAGCAGATGAACAGCAATCATTGGAAGCAAAACATATTCAAACATCGATATGCTTGCATACCCACGCCCGGCCAAAATGGCGAAATCACCCAGCACAATCCGAAAGAAAGCAGCACAATAAAACATGCAGAAAACCAGATTAAAGGTGGGATAGCGCACCTCCAACTTTCGCCAACATATCAGCGAAAGCAATATGATTAATAAATTTTTTATATTAACCATATCAAACAACGGCAACGCGTAACTGTACATGTCAGCATTAAGATAAAGTTCAATTTTTTCGCCTACAAACCCAAACAGTGCCGCTTGGCGCAGCACTGATTTAAAGTCAATCAGCATTGCCATCAAGACAAGTATGACACTGACGAACAAGTACAAAATCCTTTTTGGCTTCATCTTATAAAGCGAAAGGGGGATAATGAAAAATACCGATGAAACGTGCACCAAAGTGGCAGCAATAACATAAAATGCCAGCTTCATGTAACGTTGTCTATGCAAATACATCGCTGCTAAAAATAGCAATCCGGAGGCAATACCCAAGCGTATTGCATTCAATTCTTTTGCAAGATAAAAATGTGTAAAATAGACCAAAACACCCAAAGCGAAATAAGGAGAAAAGTACCGTATACTTCTTATATTGAGCACTACCGCAAACAGCGAACTGAACCCAAACAAGACAAACGAGTTTTTTCCAATCACCGCCAACAAGGAGAGAAACATGAAAAAGCCAAACTCGACATTAAATGTCGAGTAGCTGTAATCACAGTAAATATTTTTACAATCCAATAACGACGGAATTTCATTCGCCATCTGCAAGTAAGCGAGGTCATCGCTCCCCACACCTGCTGCTCTCAACGTCGCTAACAGTATCAGGGGGGCCCCCATCAGGACTGATATGACCACAGACGGCAGGCGCCGATCACTAAGCACGTCAAACGCCGCAACGATTACTAAGAATCCAAATACGAGGTACAACGGGAGTACAAATTCCAACCCCATTATCTGCGCGCCCAATAAACAAAGCCAACGATGGAAATCACAAAGAAAATAATATAGGCCAGCATATAGGAATACATGACGCCGTGGACGCCACCTACATCTCTCCCCACAGAAAATGTCAACCCGACAAATAGAAGTGCCTGTACTACCTCAGACAGGATGTACAACTTTGTCGCCGCTTTCGCAACAGCAACAAAACCGACGACATAAGCGGCCACCTTAAAAAAGTCACCGATTAATTGAAATATGATGAAGTTTTCCAGATCGTGGAATTCAGAAGACAGCAACAGCGGAATAAAAAAGTGACGTCCGAAGTACAAGACGCTCCCTCCCGCCAAAAATACTGCCATCACCAGCAGCATGAATTTCACAACGTGGGTAGTGATGAGCCCCTTGTCCTGAATGGCCGAAATCATGGGCATGAAATAAGAAGCCAGGAAGACGCTGAAAAAACCGATATACGCGCTCGATAATTTTATGCTGCCTTGCCAAATCCCCGCTTCAGAATAACCTACCTGCGTGATAAGCGACTCCCTGATGACAATTTCCACGACCGGGAACATCACTGCGCTGACCAGTAGCATCAGCCCGAACCTGGAAAAACTCTTGGCGAGGGGCATGTCGAACCTGCGCCATTTGAGCATCCTCACCAGTGGTAATCCCCTTAGAAAAATCGGGGAAATAAGCACAGGTATGGAAAATATTGCCAACATGGCGATAGCGGCGCCGGGTAAGCCAAATGCGTAAATCAACCACCAGATGACGGGAAGTGCAAGTAGATTGGAAACGACTTGAACCATTGCATTAACTTTTAACTTTCCCAGACCGTTGAAAAAGCCGGAAAACAAAATATTAAATGCAAAAAATAGCTGAGAAAACGCAAGCAGTAAAACCACCCAATAATATTCAGCCTCTCCAAAAACAAATGCAGATATCCTTTCCGAAAATACTCCTAACAGCAATAACGAAACAACACAAAAACCTGCGGCATAAAAAACCGATGTCGAAAACAATCGATCCAATTTGAATCGATTATTCTTGAACTCCGCAACGTACTTAATCACACCATGGCTAATTCCGCCGCCGGCCAATAGGACGGCAATCGATACCAGACTCATGAAATGACCCAATTTACCCAAGCCATCTGCACCCAGGTAAAAAGCAATCAGCTTGAGTATGCAAAACCCAACAAGTATTTTAGATGCTTGGGCGGCGCTCGTAAAAAAAGCGCCGGCCAACATGCCACTACCTGCGTTGTTTAATTTACCGGCCGGCGGCATCAACGGCTCCTATTACGGAGTCAATTACGTGCTGCACTTCGGCATCTGACATGCCGTACCAGATAGGCAAACGAATCAGGCGCTCACTTTCCTGGGTAGTAAAACGATCTTCACCAGCAAACCGCCCCAATACGACGCCTGCTGGAGCGCTGTGCAGAGGTACATAGTGGAATACTGCACCGACCCCAGCTGCATTTAAGTGTTTAATACAGGCTGTGCGAGCCTTGATATTTTTTACTTTAATGTAAAACATATGGGCATTACCGACACAGTCACTTGGCGTAGTCGGTGTCTCAATCAAACCTTCTGCCACCAACCCCGACAACGAAGCGTTATACCGCTGCCAAACACTTAATCTGAAGTCATTGATTACATCGGCACGTTCAAGTTGACCAAACAGATAGGCCGCCTGTAACTCGCCTGGAAGATAACTACTCCCAATATCAACCCAAGTATATTTATCAATCATGCCTCTAAAAAACTGGCTACGATTGGTGCCTTTTTCGCGGATAATCTCAGCGCGACCAATGAAACGCTTGTCATTGATCAGCAACAATCCTCCTTCACCGCCACTCGTATAGTTTTTTGTTTCATGAAAACTATAGGCCGCCAAATGGCCTATAGTGCCCAACTTACGACCTTTATACGTGGACATCATGCCCTGTGCGGCGTCCTCCACGACAAACAGGCCGTGGCGCTGCGCAATGTCCATGATCACATCCATTTCACAGGCAATGCCGGCATAATGAACGGGTACGATCGCCTTGGTATTTTCAGTAATCGCAGCTTCGATCAGGGTTTCATCAATATTCATCGTATCTGGGCGAATATCGACAAATACAATCTTTGCCCCGCGCAATACGAATGCATTCGCCGTACTGACAAAAGTAAAGCTAGGCATGATGACTTCATCGCCCGGCTGAATATCAATCAAGATAGCGGCCATTTCGAGCGCTTGGGTGCATGAAGGGGTCAGGAGCGCCTTTTCACAGGAAAACGTTTCCTCAAACCAGCGCTGGCAACTAACGGTAAAATCACCATCGCCCGACATTTTGGCGCTGCGCATCGCCTGGGTCACGTATTGATCTTCATTACCTGTATAAGGCGGTTTATTAAATGGAATTTTCATCATGCTCACCGTTAAATTCTTTTTCTAATTGAAGTAAATCTTTCTTTCGTTCTTTGACCCTTTTCGCAGGGATACCAGCATAGATACCCCAGGCATCTGTGCTTTTAGTCAGGAGCGCCATCGCTCCGATGGCACAACCTTCGGCCACGTCTACGCCTGGAAATATAACGGCTCCAGCACCTACGATGACATGCTTGTGCAGATGAACTGCCGAAAACACTTCTTTCTTGTATTTTTTGGGAACGAGGGAATTGGTCAGCGTTTCCCCACTGTAGTCATCAGACTGAGAAAACACTTTAACTCCATATGCCAGCGTGCAAAAATCATCCAAAAAAACACCGGGTGTTCCACCGGCGATAAGGCACATTGGGGTTATATGATTAAACTTGCCAAGCTTTACTTTCCCAGAGATAACACAAAAGTCATCAATCCTAGAAAAGTCGCCAATTTCCATTTCATCAGCGTTATAAATACTGGCACGATCGCTGATCTTGACCTCTTTGCCGAGGCTCTTAAACCCCATTTTAGCTAACTGATCGTTTGATAAATATGCCATAAATTCCCTACAAGTAGCCCACACGGCCAGGATTTCTTCAGTGACCTTACCGCAACGCCCCATAGCGCTGTTCGGCCTTCTGAAATCTGATGGCGATTTTAGACATTTTTACGCAAAGGCAATAGCATAATCACCAAGCGCTCACGCCGCTTCAGTCACCGTCAAAAAGGCACGGCCAAATGGCCAGTGCCAGCCAGAAAATCGCAGCCTCCCATCATAGCCGGATTTCCGCTCATGCTGCATGGGGTGGTTTTGACCGCGCACGCACTACTTAATTTCCGTCCTCACCCGCAAGACAGAACGGAATAGGGCCAAGGCTATACTTAACACCAAGCCTGCTATCAAACCGCCACCAATGATAAAAGCTTTTTTGGGTTTGTATGCACTCAAAGGCTCCAGTGCGGCACGGTCTATAGAGACCAGCTTGAGATTATCCATATCAATGTTCAGATTGCGCAAACGAGCCATTTCGGCGCGCAGCGGTTCGACATCAGCGAGAAAAATATCTTCATTCTCACGACTCTTCAGCACCTCGACTTCTCGGTTGGACTGAAGCAACTGCAACTCTTTGGCAATTTGAGCTATACGAGCTTCGGAAAAATCGTCGGAACCTCGTTGAGCAAGCGCACGGCGTTCAGCTTCAAGTGCATCCACGCCCATAAAATAGAGCGGTATCTGCTGATTATTGATCTCTGTGCGCATTACGCTGCTTGAGCCAGTCCGGGCTACATCACCAAGCGAAGAAGGTGTGGTTGGCTTAACAATCCCCAATGATCGGGCAATACCAATCGCTTCGTTCAATTGTGCGATGCGATCGACGCGCAGTGTCTTGAGTTGAGCGCGCAACGCTTTAAGTTCATCCTGCAACCGCGCACGCTTAATATTATCCGCCTCGAGCAATGAAGCTATCTTGGCTTCCTTATTGGTTTCATAACTGGCGCGAGCAGCATTAAACTTTCCAGAAATCTCATTTAGACGGTTTTTAACAATAACATTCAAATCAGCCGCTATCTGTTTTCTCTCACTTTGTATAGCGTATTGCACAAAGTTATTGAGGATAGTTACACCATCAACGCCTTTCGGATAATTCATTTCAAGCCGGATATAAGCACTTAAAGAATCCGCTTTTTTTGGATCAGGCAAAATCAAGTTTATCGAGTCTCGATTGAACTCCTCGAAGCTCTGCTCAAGCGTACGCCCTGGGCGCTCAAATTCACTGAACAGCGGTTGATTTTCCCTAAAGAACCCCAAACGAGTCTCATATGACTCCAGGGACGCTCCCAGCTTGGCCAGCGCTTCGCCTGGAGGGAGCTTGTAGACCTCTGAGCGATTCAATGCATCCAACTCGTTGATTGCAACCGGCCTTAGCACGCTGCTGACTTGATACTCCGGAGTCGCTAAAAAGGCGTAGGCGGCAGCAAGAAGCACGAAGCCAGAAGTCACCAAGACAATAAGCTTTTTTTGCTGCTTGACAGTCTGAAAAAGCGCGACGAGATTTATTTCGTCAGAGGGATAAAGCGAGGGCGCGCGAAAACTACTACTCACAACAAAAACCTGCCTTCAAAGAGAAACTGCGGGCTCGTTATGCAGACAATTTTATGTATTTATTATTTTAGTTATATGACCGTCAAAACCCGGCGTCTCTGCCAAATTTTGAGCGCACAAAATGCCCGTTATCGAGAACAGATTCCATTCTGCCATCTCCCTGACATATTACAAGTCTTGACAGAGCCGTAGGATGATTCCTGACTGGCGAGAGATACAGTTCATAAGCTTGTAGGAAAACTAGGCCCGGAGCAAAGAGAGACATCAAGCGAGGAGACAAGCGCACAATATCGCGACCCGACTAGCAACCTACCAGCCCGGCAAAATCACGAGACCGCGCGACAATCAAAATGCATGAAGAAGATTTTCTGACAGACGGCGCCTAAGCCCGACATGCCGAACGCATAAAAGCAAAAGAATCGCTCTTAGCCACGCTCCGCAGGCACCGCTTTACGTCGGCGACCACCAACCACAACCCCCAATAGCGGCCCTATCAGCATCCCAGCAATCAATGCCAACACGACAAATACCGCTACCGGCATCTGCACAGTTGCCCAGCCTAGGAATGAGAGAGAAACACCCTGCTGGTTTTCCAGCACAAAACCCAAGACAGCTAGGACTGCAACCAGTACAACCAATAGCAGCACAACGCGCTTAAACCCACGCATAACCTTCTCCTAACCCCAAAAAGACTCAGACGCCTTCTTCCTCTTCTTCGTTCACCCGATCGCGCAATTCCTTGCCCGGTTTGAAATGGGGAACAAACTTACCGTCGAGACTGACGGACTGACCGGTCTTTGGGTTACGGCCAACACGCGGCGCACGGTAGTGCAATGAGAAACTGCCAAAGCCTCGGATCTCGATACGATCTCCGGTAGCCAGGCACTGGGACATTTGCTCAAGCATGGTCTTGATGGCCAACTCCACATCCTTGGATGAGAGCAGCCCTTGATGGGTGACAATACGTTCGATCAACTCCGACTTCGTCATATTTTTCCCTTCTTTTTCAAGCAGCTAGGAAAAGCGCTCCGAAGGTTTTAGCATGACTTGATGAATTTGAACAGCCCATACGGTGACTTATCTCCAGGTACGACGGACACCTGCAAACACACCTTACGACCTCAGTTGCAGATGACCAGCATGGTACGCGTTACCGCGCCGGCAGGGTTCCACCCAAACAGGTAGTCGCCCTCTTCATCCTTGGCATCACTGGACCGAGTGACGACCTTGTAGCCTTGCGCCTTACACTCGCGCGCAGCGCGCTTTTCGCACTTGTCCCAGCCAGAACCAAGCCCTGAGCAGTCGATCTCTATGCCACTCACCCCGCGCTTGGCGTGAGTCTTGGCGCTAGTGGCAGAACACCCCACGAGCATCGCTACCGCAAGCACTACGATCAGCCTCTTCATTTAATTCCTTATTGAAAAAACAACAGAACAGTCATACTCCTGAAAACTATAGCCAGTTCCCATCCTGGGCTGTAGACCTCAACTCTCTGTTGTTGATTCAACGAATTTCAGGCACAAAAAAGGGCGACCGAAGTCGCCCTTTTTCTATAGCTTTACAGAACTTAGTTCTGCTTAGCCATTGCCTGGCGCAGCAGTGCCGCCATGGTGGTGTCAGTACTTTCAGCTTCTGGAGCAGCTTTCAAGTTCTGGATCGCTTCTTTCTCTTCAGCATCGTCTTTCGACTTGATGGAGAGCTGGATCACGCGGCTCTTGCGGTCAACGCTGATGATCTTGGCTTCTACTTCCTGGCCTTCTTTCAGAACGTTGCGCGCGTCTTCAACGCGGTCACGGCTGATTTCGGAGGCTTTCAGAGTCGCTTCGATATCGTCGGCCAGAACGATGATGGCGCCTTTGGCGTCAACTTCTTTCACAGTGCCTTTAACGATCGCGCCTTTGTCGTTGTCCTGAACGTATTCAGAGAACGGGTCGCTTTCCAGTTGCTTGATGCCCAGGGAGATGCGCTCGCGCTCTGGGTCAACCGACAGGATAACGGTGTCCAGCTCGTCGCCCTTCTTGAAACGACGAACAGCTTCTTCGCCCACTTCGTTCCAGGAGATGTCGGACAGGTGAACCAGGCCGTCGATGCCGCCGTCCAGACCAATGAAGATACCGAAATCGGTGATCGACTTGATGGTGCCGGAGATTTTATCGCCCTTGTTGAACTGGCCAGAGAAATCTTCCCATGGGTTAGATTTGCACTGCTTGATGCCCAGGGAGATACGACGACGCTCTTCGTCGATGTCCAGAACCATAACTTCCACTTCGTCGCCGACTTGTACGACTTTCGAAGGGTGGATGTTCTTGTTGGTCCAGTCCATTTCGGAAACGTGTACCAGGCCTTCCACGCCTTCTTCCAGCTCAGCGAAGCAGCCGTAGTCGGTCAGGTTGGTTACACGCGCAGTTACGCGAGTGCTTTCTGGGTAACGAGCTTTGATAGCAACCCATGGATCTTCGCCCAGCTGCTTCAAGCCCAGGGAAACGCGGTTACGCTCACGATCGTACTTCAGAACCTTGACATCGATCTCGTCGCCAACATTGACGATTTCGGAAGGATGCTTGATACGCTTCCAAGCCATGTCGGTAATGTGCAGCAGGCCATCGACGCCACCCAGATCGACGAATGCGCCGTAATCGGTGAGGTTCTTGACGATACCTTTGACTTGCTGGCCTTCCTGCAGGGATTCCAGCAGAGCTTCACGCTCGGCGGAGTTCTCTGCTTCCAGGACGCTGCGACGGGAAACGACAACGTTGTTGCGCTTCTGGTCGAGTTTGATGACCTTGAATTCGAGTTCTTTGCCTTCCAGGTGCGTGGTGTCGCGCACTGGACGAACGTCGACCAAAGAACCTGGCAGGAACGCACGGATGCCGTTAACGTCGACAGTGAAGCCGCCTTTAACCTTACCGTTGATAACGCCCTTGACCACTTCTTCAGCTGCGAAGGCTGCTTCGAGAACAATCCAGCATTCAGCGCGCTTGGCTTTTTCACGGGACAGCTTGGTTTCACCGAAACCGTCTTCAACCGAGTCCAGAGCAACGTGAACTTCGTCACCGACATTGATAGTCAGGTCACCAGCATCGTTGTAGAACTGTTCCAGCGGGATCAGAGCTTCAGACTTCAGACCAGCGTGAACGGTTACCCAGCGAGCTTGGTAATCGATATCAACGATAACACCGGTGATGATGGAGCCTGCCTGAAGGTTCAGGGTTTTTAGGCTTTCTTCAAAGAGTTCCGCAAAGCTTTCGCTCATTTTAATTCCTGTTGATAAGGGCGAAGAATACGCCCATCTCCACACCCCAGACGGTGTGGGTCAGTTTCAATTAAAAGAAGCACTACAGGACTATGACTGGTCCCCTGCAGCCTTCTTGGTCACCCGGCGATATCGCGAATGGCGATTTCACTCAAGATGCGTTCCAGCACCTGCTCGATGGACAACTCCGTGGAATCCAGCTGTATTGCATCAGCCGCCGGCTTGAGCGGGGCTACTGCACGCTGGGTATCACGCTCATCGCGCGCACGGATCTCATCTAGCAGACTCGACAGACTAACACCATCGACTTTTCCCTTCAACTGCAAGTAGCGCCGACGAGCCCGCTCCTCGGCGCTGGCAGTCAGGAAAATCTTCAGCGGCGCCTCGGGAAATACTACCGTGCCCATGTCACGGCCATCGGCCACCAGGCCCGGGGGCTCTTGAAACGCCCGCTGGCGCTGGAGCAATGCATCACGCACTGCCGGCAACGCGGCAACCTGGGAGGCCCAGGAACCTACCTGCTCGTTACGCAGGTCGTCGGTCACATCATCCCCTTCCAGGATGATCCGCTGGGGATGCCCCTCCGTCGCGCCGACGAACTGCACATCAAGGTGCGCCGCCAGCAGCTTCAAGGATTCTTCGTTGGTCAGGTCGACGCCATGGTTGCGTGCAGCAAACGCCAGCAAGCGGTACAGCGCGCCGGAATCCAGCAGGCACCAGCCCAGCCGCTTGGCCAGGATGCCAGCGATCGTGCCTTTGCCCGAGCCACTTGGCCCGTCGATGGTAATCACCGGTGCTTTGATATTCACAATTGAGCCTCTTGGGCAACACGGATGCCGACTTGGGCACACAATGTAAGAAAATTCGGAAAAGATGTAGCAACGTTGGCGCAGTCACGGATACGAATCGGTGCGGCCGCCCGTAAGGAAGCCACACTGAACGCCATGGCAATCCGATGATCACCCTGGGCATGCACTTCACCACCGCCCATCAAACCTGCGTCAATGATAATCCCATCGGGGGTCGGTTCACACTTCACCCCCAGCGCAAGCAGACCGTCGGCCATGACCTGAATGCGATCAGACTCTTTCACACGCAGCTCCTGCGCACCGCGCAACACGGTTCGCCCTTCGGCGCAGGCCGCCGCGATAAACAGCACCGGAAACTCATCGATAGCCAGCGGCACCAACGCCTCGGGAATCTCGATCCCCTTGAGTGCAGCCGAACGCACACGCAGGTCAGCAACCGGTTCACCACCGACTTCACGCGGATTTTCCAGGGTGATGTCCGCCCCCATCAACCGCAGGATATCGATCACCCCGGTACGCGTCGGATTGACGCCGACATGCTCCAGCAACAGCTCGGAACCCTCGGCAATCGAAGCCGCCACCAGGAAAAACGCCGCCGAGGAAATATCCCCCGGCACTTCGATACGGGTTGCAACCAGCGCATGGCCCGACTCTACCGATGCCGTAGCCCCTGCCACCGACACCGGATAGCCAAAACCGCGCAGCATGCGCTCGGTGTGATCACGGGTTGGCGCCGGCTCGGTCACTGAAGTCTGACCCTCGGCATACAGACCTGCCAGCAGCAGGCAGGACTTGACCTGCGCACTGGCCATTGGCATTGAATAGGCCACGCCCTTGAGCACCTGACCACCATGAATGGTCAGCGGCGGACAGCCTTGCGGCCCGGTCTCGATCACCGCGCCCATCTCCCGCAGCGGCGTCGCCACGCGACTCATTGGGCGCTTCGACAGGGAGGCGTCACCCGTCAACACACTGTCAAAGCTTTGCGCCGCCAGCAGCCCGGACAGCAGGCGCATCGACGTCCCCGAATTCCCCAGGTAGATCGGCCCCGGCGCAGGCTTCAGGCCATGCAAGCCGACACCATGAATGGTCACGCGCCCATGGTGCGGCCCTTCAATGACCACGCCCATGTCACGAAAAGCCTGCAAGGTCGCCAGGGCATCTTCGCCCTCAAGGAAACCTTCGACTTCCGTCACGCCTTCAGCCAATGAACCCAGCATGATCGACCGATGGGAAATCGACTTGTCGCCCGGCACCCGGATACTGCCGCTCAAGCGGCCGCCCGGGTCGGCCAGAAACGTCAGCTCATCAGTGTTCACAGCCGCATCCATGTAAGCCCGGCGAGCCAGGATCTTGCTGAAATGCTCACGCGCCACCCGCGCGCGGGTAAACACGCCCAATAATTGATGACCATCCCCCGCATCAACCGCGTCGCGCAAGGCGTCGAGATCACTGCGGAAAGTGTCCAGGGTGCGCAGCACCGCTTCGCGGTTGGCCAGGAAGATGTCGTGCCACATCACCGGGTCACTGCCGGCAATACGCGTGAAATCACGGAAACCACCCGCGGCGTAACGGAAAATATCGAGGTTCTCGTTACGCTTGGCCAAAGAATCCACCAGGCCAAAAGCCAGCAGATGGGGCAAATGACTGGTTGCCGCCAGCACTTCGTCGTGGCGCTCGACCTGCATATGTTCGACATCCGCACCCAACTCGCGCCAAAGACGATCGACTACAGCCAGGGCTGCCGGATCGGTTTGCTCAAGCGGCGTCAGGATCACCTTGTGCCGGCGGAACAGCTGCGCATTGGACGCCTCTACCCCGCTCTGCTCGGAACCGGCAATCGGATGGCCCGGCACAAAGCGCGCCGGCATGCCGCCAAAGGCCAGTTGCGCTGCGCGCACCACATTACCCTTGGCACTGCCGACGTCCGTCAGGATCGCCTGCCCCAAATCCATACCAGCGAGCACCGCCAGCAACTTCTCCATCGCCAGGATCGGCACGGCGAGCTGGATCACATCGGCGCCCTGGCACGCGAGCGCCAGGTCCGCCTCACAGCGATCGACCACCCCCAGCTCAACCGCCAGCTTGCGCGATTGCGGGTCCAGGTCCACACCGACCACTTCGCCGCACAGCCCGCTTTCACGCAGGCCCTTGGCGAAGGAGCCACCGATCAACCCCAGGCCAACCACCACCAGGCGACCGATCATAGGCACAACAGGTTGCAATGCGGTGACATCAACCACGGGCCAGGACCTTGGCCAACGCCTCCAGGAAGCGGCTGTTTTCAGCCGGCAAACCGATGGTGATACGCAAATGGTTCGGCATGCCGTAGTTGGCCACCGGACGCACGATCACACCTTCGCGCAGCAAGCCCTGGAATACCGGGGCGGCCACCTGAGCCAGATCGACGCAAATGAAGTTGCCCTTGGATGGAATCCAGCCCAGGCCCAACTCACGGAAACCTTCCTGCAACTGCAGCATGCCGCTTTCGTTGATGCGGCGACCTTCTTCCAGGTGCTCGACATCCTTTACCGCCGCACAGGCCGCCGCCAAGGCGAGGCTGTTGACGTTGAACGGCTGGCGCACGCGGTTCAGCACATCGGCAACCACCGCCGTGGACAGGCCGTAGCCAACCCGCAGCGAGGCCAGGCCATAAGCCTTGGAGAACGTGCGCGAGACCAACAGGTTCGGATAGGCTGCCAGGAAATCCAGGCCGTCCGGCAAGTCACTGCCTTCGGCGTACTCGATATACGCCTCGTCCAGCACCACCAACACGTGCGCAGGCACATCTTGCAGGAAGTCGTCCAACGCCTGGGCATCGAACCAGGTGCCGGTCGGATTGTTCGGGTTGGCGATAAACACCACACGCGTTTGCGCATCGATCGCCGCCAGCATGGCCGGCAGATCATGCCCCCAGTCCTTGGCTGGAATCACTCTCGCATCAGCGCCCACCGCCTGAGTGACGATCGGATAGACCGCAAACGCATGCTCACTGAACACGGCGTTCAAGCCCGGAGCCAGGTAAGCGCGGCCGACCAGCTCAAGAATATCGTTGGAACCGTTGCCCAGGGTCACCTGGTTCAGTTCGACACCGCACTTTTGCGCCAACAGTGACTTGAGGGCAAAGCCGTTGCCGTCGGGATAACGCGTCAGCTCGGCCAGCTCTTCACGAATCGCCGCCAGCACTTTAGGGCTTGGGCCCAATGGGTTCTCGTTACTCGCCAGCTTGACGATATTGGAGGGGTCCAGATCCAACTCACGCGCCAACTCGTCCACAGGCTTGCCCGGAACGTAAGGCGACAGTTGTTGCACGCCCGGCTGCGCCAGGGCGAGAAAGTTGCCACTCATGTTAAAGCCTCACAAAACCGCTTTCGGGTAAGAGCCCAGCACCTTGAGTGCCACGGCTTCCTGACTGATCTTCTCCAGCACGCCCTTGACCAGCGGGTCACGGTGATGGCCGACGAAGTCGATAAAGAACACATAGGTCCATTTACCGCTGCGCGAAGGGCGCGTCTCGATGCGCGTCAGGTCAATCCCGTTATCGTGGAACGGCACCAGTAGCTCATGCAGCGCGCCCGGCTTGTTGCTCATGGAGACGATGATCGAGGTCTTGTCGTCGCCGGTCGGCGGCACTTCCTGGCTGCCGATCATCAGGAAGCGCGTGGAGTTGTCCGGGCGGTCCTCGATCTTCTCGGCCAGGCGCGTCAGACCATACAAGCCCGCCGCCATATCACCGGCGATGGCCGCCGAGTTCCACTCACCCTTGACCCGCTTGGCTGCCTCGGCATTGCTGGACACCGCAACACGCTCGACATTCGGGTAATGGGCGTCCAGCCACTTGCGGCACTGGGCCAGGGACTGGGCGTGGGAGTAGATACGGCTGATGCTGTCGGTCTTGGTGTTCTCGCCCACCAGCAGGTGGTGGTGAATACGCAGCTCGACTTCACCGCAGATCACCATGTCGTGCTCAAGGAAGCTGTCCAGCGTGTGGTTGACGGCACCTTCGGTGGAGTTTTCCACCGGCACTACACCAAAATTCACCGCACCGGCCGCCACTTCGCGGAACACTTCGTCGATGGCCGCCATCGGCTTGCTGATCACCGCGTGGCCGAAGTGCTTCATGGCCGCCGCTTGGGTGAAGGTGCCTTCAGGACCCAGGTAGGCCACTTTCAGCGGCTGCTCCAGGGCCAGGCAGGAAGACATGATTTCGCGGAACAATCGCGCCATTTCTTCATTGCCCAGCGGGCCCTTGTTGCGCTCCATCACGCGCTTGAGTACCTGGGCCTCACGCTCGGGACGGTAGAACACCGGCACCTCGCCCTCCGCCAGGGACGCCATCTTCACCCGTGCCACTTCCTGGGCACAGCGCGCACGCTCACTGATCAGTTCCAGGACTTTCTCGTCCAGGCTGTCAATGCGTACGCGCAGGGCCTTGAGCTCTTGTTCAGACATTAGCCGTGTTCCTTTTCGAACTCTGCCATGTAGGCAACCAGTGCGTTGATCGCGTGGATGTCGACAGCGTTGTAGATGGAGGCGCGCATGCCACCCACCGAGCGGTGGCCCTTGAGATTCAGCAGGCCGCGCTCGTCGGCACCGGCCAGGAACGGCTTGTCCAGACGGTCGTCAGCCAGACGGAACGGCACGTTCATCCACGAGCGGTCAGTCAGGTTGATCGGGTTGCTGTACAGGCCGCTGGCGTCGATGAAGTCGTACAGGACGCGCTTCTTCTGTTCGTTGAGCTTGGCCATGGCCGCCACGCCGCCCTGCTCCTTGAGCCATTCGAACACCAGGCCCGACAGGTACCAGGCGAAGGCCGGCGGGGTGTTGTACATCGAGCCGTTATCCGCCGCGACCTTGTAGTTGAGCATGGTCGGGCACAGCGAACGGGCACGACCCAGCAGGTCTTCGCGGACGATGTTGACCAGGATGCCGCTTGGGCCGATGTTCTTCTGCGCGCCGGCGTAGATCATGCCGTACCTGGACACATCGATCGGGCGCGAAAGAATGTCCGAGGACATGTCGCACACCAGCGGTACGTCGCCCACTTCCGGCACCCAGTCGAATTGGAGGCCACCGATGGTTTCGTTCGCGACGTAGTGCACGTAGGCAGCATCCTTCGACAGCTTCCATTCGTTCTGACCCGGAATGGCGAAGTAGTCGTAAGGCTTGGCGGTGCCCGCTACATTGACGTGACCGTAACGGGAGGCCTCTTCAATGGCCTTCTGCCCCCAGATACCGGTGTCGATATAGTCGGCAGTGCCCTCTTCGGGCAGCAGGTTCAGTGGGATCTGGGCGAACTGCTGGCTCGCGCCGCCCTGCAGGAACAGCACTTTGTAGTTGGATGGGATGTCCAGCAAGTCGCGCAGATCCTGCTCGGCCTTGGTGGCGATGGACACGAACTCATCGCTGCGATGGCTCATTTCCATCACGGAGAGGCCTTTTCCATGCCAGTCGAGGAGTTCACCCTGCGCACGCTGCAGGACTGCTTCAGGAAGCGCCGCGGGACCGGCACAGAAGTTATAGGCTCTCTTGCTCACATCCAATCTCACTCTGATCTGGTGGTAGTCACGCAAACATATCAGCCGACACCGGACCCGGTGTGGGAGCGGGCTTGCTCGCGAAAGCGATCTAACAACCGACATCTGGAGTGAATGTCAGTCCGCCTTCGCGAGCAAGCCCGTTCCCACAAGGGATCTCCATGGTTGTCGATATTTCCATCCGGACAAACAACAAGGGGGCGAATCTTCATCCGCCCCCTGTGTGTCCGCTTATTCCTGCGGTTCTTCGTCGTCTGCGGCAGCATCGAGGGTTGGCTCGTCGACGTTGTCATCGCCGGTTGCGATCACTTCGCCATCAAACTCCTCGCCTTCCAGCTCTTCGCCTTCGACTTCCGACGGCTCCTGGACACGCTCCAGGCCGACCAGTTTCTCGTCCTTGGCCAGCTTGATCAGGGTCACGCCCTGAGTGTTACGGCCCAGGCTCGAGACTTCAGCCACACGGGTACGTACCAGGGTGCCCTGGTCGGAAATAAGCATGATCTCCTCACCATCGAGCACCTGGACCGCACCGACCAGACGGCCGTTACGCTCGTTGCTGACCATGGCGATCACGCCCTGGCCGCCACGCTTGTACTCAGGGAACTCGCTGATGGCCGTGCGCTTGCCATAACCACGCTCGGAGGCAGTGAGAATCTGGCTGCCTTCTTCCGGGATCAGCATCGAAATCAGCTTCTGCCCTTCCGGCAGGCGCATACCGCGCACACCGCGGGCGGTACGGCCCATGGCGCGAACGTCGGATTCCTTGAAACGCGTCACCTTGCCGCCGTCGGAGAACAGCATCACTTCACGCTCGCCATCGGTGATGGCTGCGGAGATCAGCACGTCGCCTTCATCCAGTTCCAGGGCGATCAGGCCCACGCTGCGCTGACGGCTGAAGGATTCCAGCGGGGTCTTCTTCACGGTGCCTTTGGCGGTCGCCATGAAGATGAAGTGACCTTCGGTGTATTCCTCGACCGGCAGCATGGTGGTGATGTACTCATCACTGTCCAGCGGCAGCAGGTTGACCAGTGGGCGACCACGGGCGGCGCGGGAAGCTTCCGGGATTTCGTAGGTTTTCAGCCAGTACACCTTGCCCTTGCTGGAGAACAGCAGCAGCGTGGTGTGGCTGTTGGCGACCAGCAGGTGAGCGATGTAGTCCTCATCTTTGACGCCGGTAGCCGATTTACCTTTACCACCACGACGCTGGGCCTGGTACGCAGCCAGAGGCTGGGTCTTGGCGTAGCCGCCGTGGGAGATGGTCACCACGCGCTCTTCTTCCGGGATCATGTCACCCAGGGTCAGGTCGAGGCGGGCATCGAGGATTTCGGTGCGGCGCACGTCGCCGTATTCGGCGCGGATCACTTCCAGCTCTTCGCGGATCACTTCCATCAGGCGCACGGCGCTGCTGAGGATACGGATCAGTTCGCCGATCTGGTTGAGGATCTCCTGGTACTCGGCCAGCAGCTTCTCGTGCTCCAGGCCCGTCAGGCGGTGCAGGCGCAGTTCCAGGATGGCCTGGGCCTGTTCCGGCGACAGGAAGTACTTGCCTTCGCGCAGACCGTATTGCGGGTCCAGGGTCTCGGGACGGCAGGAGTCGGCACCGGCGCGCTCGACCATGGCCACCACGGCGCTGGATTCCCAAGGCGTGCTGACCAGCGCTTCCTTGGCTTCCGACGGCGTTGGCGAAGCCTTGATCAGCGCAATCACCGGGTCGATGTTCGACAGCGCAACCGCCTGGCCTTCCAGGATATGCCCGCGTTCACGGGCCTTGCGCAGCTCGAACACGGTACGACGGGTCACCACTTCGCGGCGGTGACGCACGAACGCTTCCAGCAGATCCTTGAGGTTCAGGATGCGCGGGCGACCATCGATCAGGGCCACGACGTTGATACCAAACACGCTTTGCAGCTGGGTCTGGGCGTAGAGGTTGTTGAGGATCACCTCAGGCACTTCGCCACGACGCAACTCGATCACCACGCGCATACCGTCCTTGTCGGACTCGTCGCGCAGCTCGGTGATGCCTTCGAGCTTCTTCTCCTTGACCAGCTCGGCGATCTTTTCGATCAGACGCGCCTTGTTCAACTGGTACGGGAGCTCGGTGATGACGATCTGCTGACGGCCACCGACCTTGTCGATGTCCTCGATGATCGAACGGGCACGCATGTAAATACGGCCACGACCGGTGCGGTAGGCTTCGATGATACCGGCGCGACCATTGATGATCGCGGCGGTCGGGAAGTCCGGACCGGGGATATATTGCATCAGCTCATCGACGGTCAGCTCAGGGTTGTCGATAAGGGCCAGGCAACCGTCGATGACTTCACCGAGGTTGTGCGGCGGGATGTTGGTGGCCATGCCCACGGCGATACCGCTGGAACCGTTGACCAGCAGGTTGGGGATCTTGGTCGGCATGACAGCCGGGATCATTTCGGTGCCGTCGTAGTTCGGCACCCAGTCCACGGTTTCTTTGTGCAGGTCGGCCAGCAGCTCGTGCGCCAGCTTGGTCATGCGCACTTCGGTGTATCGCATCGCCGCGGCGTTGTCGCCATCGACCGAACCGAAGTTACCCTGGCCGTCTACCAGCAGGTAGCGCAGGGAAAACGGCTGGGCCATCCGAACGATGGTGTCGTACACCGCAGTGTCGCCGTGAGGGTGATACTTACCGATCACGTCACCGACAACACGGGCAGATTTCTTGTACGGCTTGTTCCAGTCGTTACCCAGCTCGCTCATCGCGAACAGCACACGCCGGTGCACGGGCTTCAAGCCATCGCGCGCATCAGGCAGTGCCCGACCGACAATTACGCTCATCGCGTAGTCGAGGTAGGACTGTTTCAGCTCGTCTTCGATATTGACCGGGAGGATTTCTTTGGCCAGTTCGCCCATGAGAAGCCTGATTCCTTTTTCGGGTGAAACCTCGTCACATCCATATGGGACGAACGAAGCTCGCCGCTGCCGGCAGGGTGCCTGACAACGACTTACGACAAATCAACGAGTTATGACACGGATCTGCGCGTTATAGGCCACCCCTCGGGGTGGCCCTGGAAACCGCCGGATGTTATCACAATCGCCGCCACGCACCTATCCCCCTGATGCGCATGGAGCGTAGTAAGTTGACGGATGACAGGCTTGAGGGCGACGAGAGGGGCTCAGAGCTGAGTTGGGGTCAATTTTTGAGGGTAAATCCAAGGCTTTTATTGACTTCCAGGGCCAATCGGGGGCCATCCCTCGTCAATGCAGACGCTTGCGGCACATCAACTTCGCCAGCTTCGCCGCATCCGGCCGCTCGACGATGCCCTTTTCCGTCACGATCACATCGATCAGGTCCGCCGGCGTCACATCAAACACCGGGTTGTACGCATCCACCTCTAACCGCTGCCCGACGATGTCACGCAACTCGTCCGGATCACGCTCTTCCAGGGCGACATCTTCCCCCGTCGCCATCATCAGGTCGAGGGTGGAACTGGGTGCCACCACCATGAAGCGCACGCCATGATGCATGGCGCATACCGCCAGCTGATAAGTGCCGATCTTGCCGATCACATCACCATTGGCGGCAATGCAGTCGGCACCGACGACGACCCAGGTCACGCCTTTGGTCTTGAGAATATGCGCGCCGGCGGAGTCGGCATTGACCGTCACCGGAACGCCCTCGCCCGCCAGTTCCCAGGCGGTCAGCCGCGACCCCTGCAGCCAGGGGCGGGTTTCGTTGGCGTAGACCTGCTCGACCAGCCCCTCCAGGAACGCCGCGCGAATCACCCCCAGCGCCGTGCCCACGCCGCCTGTCGACAAGGCACCGGCATTGCCATGAGTGAGGATCGCCTGGACGTTGCCCTGGTGCCTGCGGATCCGCTCGACACCCAGCTGGGCCATGACCAGGTTGGCTTCCCGGTCGCTCTCATGAATCGCAATGGCCTCGGCCTCCAGCACCGCCAAAGGATCGGCAGGCTTTTTGAGGCGATCCAGACGGTCACGCATGCGCTGCAGGGCCCAGAACAAATTCGCCGCGGTGGGGCGCGAATCGGCTAACAGTGCGTAGTCCTCTTCCCACGCAGCCTGCCAGTCACCGCCCTCTGCGAGTCGAGAGCGGGCGGCCAGCACCAACCCATAGGCAGCACTGATGCCGATCGCTGACGCGCCCCGTACCACCATTGAGCGAATGGCCTGGGCCACCTCATCGACCGTGGTACAGGTTACCCAGCTTTCCCGGGACGGCAGCGCACGCTGATCGAGCAGATGCAGCGCGCCATCACGCCAATCGATGGCCTTTACTTTCTCGGCAGCCAACAGTCGGTCGCGCATCCCTTACCCCGCACTCATGAACAAAAGCCGCCGATTATAGCGATCCGCCAGCCAGGACGCTCGGGTATACTTCGCCCTTCTTTTATAGCTGCCTGGGAAGAAGCCCGCGATGACCGCCACTGCCGCCCCCCTCGACTTACTGTTACTGCCAAGCTGGCTGGTACCCGTCGAACCCGCCGGCGTGGTGCTCAAGGCACATGGCCTGGGCATTCGCGACGGGCGAATCGCTTTTATCGGGCCTCGCGAAGCCGCCTTGAAACTCGCCAGCAAAGAGACGCGTGAACTGCCGGGCATGTTGCTCAGCCCAGGCCTGATCAACGCCCACGGCCATGCGGCAATGAGCCTGTTTCGCGGCATGGCCGACGACCTGCCGTTGATGACATGGCTGGAAAAGCACATCTGGCCCGCCGAGGCCAAATGGGTCGACGAAGCCTTTGTCCGCGACGGCACCGACCTGGCCATTGCCGAGCAGCTCAAGGGCGGCATCACTTGCTTCTCCGACATGTACTTCTTTCCCAAGGTCGCCAGCGACTGCGTACACAACAGCGGGATGCGCGCGCAGATCGCCATTCCAATCCTCGACTTCCCGATTCCCGGTGCCGCCAGCGCCGATGAGGCGATTCGCCAGGGGATCGAGCTGTTCGGCGACCTCAAGCATCATCCGCGCATCAAGATCACCTTCGGCCCCCATGCGCCCTACACCGTGTGCGATGCGAACCTGGAAAAAATCCGCATAATCGCCGAAGAACTGGATGCTTCGATCCATATGCATGTGCACGAAACCGCCTCCGAAGTGCAGCAGGCCGTGGATCAGACCGGGGAACGACCATTGGCGCGCCTGGGCCGCCTGGGCTTGCTGGGTCCGCGCTTCCAGGCCGTTCATATGACGCAAATCAGCGAAGATGACCTGGCTTTGCTGGTAGAAAGCAACACCAGCATCATCCACTGCCCGGAATCGAACCTGAAATTGGCCAGCGGCTTCTGCCCGGTGGAACGTCTGTGGCAAGCCGGTATCAATGTAGCAATCGGCACCGACGGCGCCGCCAGCAATAATGACCTGGACCTGTTGGGTGAAACCCGCACAGCCGCCATGTTGGCCAAGGCGGTCGCCGGGTCTGCCACCGCCCTGGATGCCCATCGCGCGCTACGCATGGCCACCCTGAACGGCGCCCGGGCCATGGGCCTGGAGAGCGAAATTGGCTCGCTGGAAGTTGGCAAGGCCGCCGACATGGTGGCCTTCGATCTGTCCGGCCTGGCGCAACAACCGATCTACGACCCGGTCTCACAGCTTATATATGCCACCGGGCGCGATTGTGTGAAACACCTTTGGGTCGCCGGCAAGCAGTTGCTCGACGACCGGCGATTGACCCGCATGAACGAACCGGAACTGGTCGCCTCGGCGATCGAGTGGGGCCGGCGCATCAGCGGGCGACACGAATAACGTCGGTTTTGAACCCGTGCGTTCAAAGCCTGCAAACCGATTTATCAGTTTTAGAGGATTCACCATGAGCAACGTCGACCACGCCGAAATCGCCAAATTCGAAGCCCTGGCTCACCGCTGGTGGGACCGCGAAAGCGAATTCAAGCCCTTGCACGACATCAACCCGCTGCGGGTCAACTGGATTGACGAACGCGTCAACCTGGCCGGCAAGAAAGTATTGGACGTCGGTTGCGGCGGCGGCATCCTCAGCGAAGCGATGGCCGTACGCGGCGCCACCGTGATGGGCATCGACATGGGCGAAGCCCCGCTGGCCGTGGCTCAACTGCACCAACTCGAATCCGGCGTCAGCGTGGAATATCGCCAGATCACCGCCGAAGCCCTGGCCGAAGAGATGCCGGAGCAATTCGACGTGGTCACCTGCCTGGAAATGCTGGAGCACGTGCCCGACCCATCTTCCGTGATCCGCGCTTGCTTTCGCATGGTCAAGCCGGGCGGCCAGGTGTTCTTCTCCACCATCAACCGCAACCCCAAGGCTTACCTGTTCGCGATCATCGGCGCCGAATACATCATGAAGCTGCTGCCACGCGGCACCCATGACTTCAAGAAATTCATCCGCCCCTCCGAACTGGGCGCCTGGAGCCGCCAGGCCGGGCTGACCGTCAAGGACATCATCGGCCTGACCTACAACCCGCTGACCAAGCACTACAAGCTGGCCAATGACGTTGACGTCAACTACATGATCCAGACCCTGCGCGAGGAGTAAGCCTGTGAAGTTGCGAGCAGTTCTCTTCGATATGGACGGCACCCTGCTGGACACGGCGCCGGACTTTATCGCCATCTGCCAGGCCATGCGCGCCGACCGTGGGCTGGCGCCGATCAATGACCAGCACATTCGCGATGAAATCTCCGGCGGTGCACGGGCAATGGTCGCCGTAACGTTCTCGATGGACCCGGAGTCGCCTGGTTTTGAAGAACTGCGCCTGGAATTTCTCGAGCGCTACCTCAAGGGCTGCGCGATCCACAGCAAGCTGTTCGACGGCATGGGCGAGCTGCTGGATGACATCGAAAAATCCAAGCTGATCTGGGGTGTGGTCACCAACAAGCCGCTGCGCTTTGCCGAGCCGATCATGCAGCAGTTGGGCCTGGCCGAACGTTCGGCACTGCTGATTTGCCCGGACCACGTGAAGAACAGCAAGCCGGACCCGGAACCCTTGATCCTGGCGTGCAAGATGCTCGACCTGGACCCGGCCAGCGTACTGTTCGTGGGCGATGACCTGCGTGACATCGAGTCCGGCCGCGACGCCGGCACCCGCACCGCAGCGGTCACATTCGGCTACATCCACCCGGACGATAACCCACGTCACTGGGGCGCCGATGTGGTAGTGGATCACCCGCTGGAACTGCGCAAGGTGCTGGATAACGCGCTGTGCAGTTGCTGAGGCATGGCTGCCCCCTGTAGGAGCGAGCTTGCTCGCGAAAAACCTGAGAGCACCGCGTTTATCCAGAGGCCACGCGCTATCGTTGACGTTTTTCGCGAGCAAGCTCGCTCCTACAGAAAGCATGCGGATTTCCTGTGAATTTTGTCGAGGTTGTTTATGTTTGATTACTCTGCACGACCGGACCTGCTCAAAGGCCGGGTCATCCTGGTAACCGGCGCCGGTCGCGGGATCGGCGCGGCGGCGGCGAAAACCTATGCCGCCCATGGCGCTACCGTGCTCCTGCTGGGCAAGACCGAAGCCAACCTGGCCCAGGTGTATGACGAAATCGAAGCCGCAGGCCAGCCTCAGCCGGTGGTGATTCCGTTCAACCTGGAGACCGCCCTGCCCCATCAATACGATGAACTGGCGGCCATGATCGAAAAGGAATTCGGCCACCTCGACGGCCTGCTGCACAACGCTTCGATCATCGGCCCACGCACGCCGATCGAGCAGTTGTCCGGCGAGAACTTCATGCGGGTGATGCACGTGAACGTCAATGCGATGTTCATGCTGACGAGCACCCTGCTGCCACTGCTCAAGCTGTCCCAGGATGCCTCGGTGGTGTTCACCTCCAGCAGTGTCGGGCGCAAGGGTCGGGCGTATTGGGGCGCTTATGGCGTGTCGAAATTCGCCACTGAAGGCTTGATGCAAACCCTGGCCGATGAGCTTGAAGACGTGGCCGCGGTCCGCGCCAACAGCATCAACCCCGGCGGCACGCGCACGAGTATGCGGGCCCAGGCGTATCCGGGGGAGAACCCGTTGGAACGGCCTGCACCGGAAGAGATCATGCCGGTGTACCTGTACCTGATGGGGCCGGACAGTGCCGGCATCAATGGCCAGGCGTTCGATGCGCAGTAACTGAAACGCCGGGAAAGCAAAATGTGGGAGGGGGTCCCCCTCCCACATTTTTTTGCGGTGTTGTTTAGTTCTTCACCACTTCCTCGAGGGTGAAGCGGCCCAACGGGTTTTGCAGGAAGTTGCTCACATTCTTGCGTGAGATGTTGATGTACGGGCTGTAGTACAGGTCGATCCAGTTGACGTCCTGTTTCGCCAACTTCTGCAGTTCGACATACATCTGCTCACGCTTGGCCGGGTTCGCCTCGATACGTGCCGCCGCCACCAGGTCCTTGACCTTGTCGTTCTTGTAGCGGGTCATGTAGTTCTGGTTGGTGTCGTGGCCCAGGACGAAGGTGGTTTTCTGGTCCGGGTCGAGAATGTCGTTGGTCCAGTACATCACCGAGATATCGTAGTCACCGTCCACCAGCATCTGCCAGCTCTGGGTCGGGTCGACCTTTTGCAGGTTGGCGGTCACGCCGACCTTGGCCAGTTGGTCCTTGATGATCACCGCGATCTGCTCATCGGCTTCGTTGCCAGCATTGACCACGTAGTTGAGCTTCAAGTCCTTGGCGCCGGCCTGCTCCAACAGCTTCTTGGCCGCCGTCGGGTCGTACGGGCGCTGCAGGTTGTTGGCGTAGTGGTACAGCGAGCCTTTCGGGATGTAGGAATAGGCCACGGTGCCTTGACCGTAAGTAGCGGTCTTGACCAACGATTGCTTATCGATGGCCATGTCCAGCGCCTCGCGCACTTCCTGCTTGGCCAGCAGGCCGTGGGCGTGGTTGATCAGCAGGTGGTCTTCACGGGTAGACGGGTCGGAGTGGATCACGACGTTCGGGTCTTTTTTCAACTCCTCCACCCGCGAAAACGGCACGAAGATCGCGGTGTCCAGCTCGTTGTTCTGCACCATGCGCATACGGGTGTTGTCATCGGTCACGGACACCCATTCCACGCCATCCAGGCTGACGCTCTTGGCTTGCCAGAAGTTCGGGTTTTTCTTCAGGATCACCCGATCGCCCTTGCGCCACTCATCCACGGTAAACGCGCCCGAGGTCACCGGTTTTTCCGAGTAGGCGTCTTCGCCCATCTGGGTCATGGCCTTTTCCGACAGGATCGAGACGGTCGGCGACGCCAGTTGCGAGAGGAAAGCCACGGCCGGTGTTTTCAGGGTCACCACCAGGGTCTTGGCGTCCGTTGCCTTGGCGGTATTGATCAGGCTGAACGGGTCGCTCCACAGCGAGGCTTTGTTGTCGCGGATACGCAACAGGCTGAACGCGGCATCGTCGGCGGTGATTGACGAGCCATCGGAGAACTTCGCATCACGCAGCTTGAACGTATAGGTCAGGCCGTCCTTGGAAATGTCCCAGCTTTCGGCCAGCCCCGTTTCCATCTTGGTGCCCAGGTTATCCACCCGCACCAGGGTGTCGTAGACGTTGGCGAATACCCAGGTGTCGCGGTTTTGCGCGCTTTTGATCGGGTCGAACGTGGTGCTGTCTTCACGGCAGCCAATGGTCAGCACGCCAGCGGCGTGTGCCAACCCGGCTGTCAGGGACCACGCGGTGAGCGTAGCGGCGGCGAGCAACTTCAAGTGACGGGATTGCATGTCCATAACTCCTTGTTCATGAATGGCAGGAAAGGTTCAAGGGCTGTTCAAGCACGCAACTGTACCGATGCTCGTGCAGGAAATGGGTCGGCGGCAACACCACGGAACACTCCGTCCGGGCATGGCGGCAACGCGGGTGAAAGGCGCAACCGGCCGGTAAATTCAACGGGCTGGGCGGCTCACCCGGCAGAAGCTGCGCAGGCATTGGCCGATGCGGGTCGATCTCGGGAATCGCCTCGATCAATGCCGCGGTATACGGATGGCGCGGCGCGCTGAATACCGCTTCCACCGGCCCTTCTTCGACGATCTTGCCCAGGTACATCACCGCCACGCGGTCGCACAGGCGCCGCACGATGGCCAAGTCATGGGCGATAAACAGGATCGCCAGGTTCATGCGCTGCTGCAGTTCCAGCAACAGGTTGATGATCTGGCCCTGGATCGAGACATCCAACGCCGCCACGCACTCATCGGCGATGATTAAGCGCGGCTCCACCGCCAGGGCGCGGGCGATACCGACGCGCTGGCACTGGCCGCCGCTGAGGGAGCCGGGCTTGCGGCTGGCCAGCTCGGGGCGCAGGCCGACCAGATCGAGCAGCTCATCAACGCGGCGTGGAATCCCCGCCGGTGCGACTTTGCGCTGTACCCGCAGCACTTCGGCAAGGGTTTCGCCCACCGTGTGGCGGGGGTTCAGCGCGGCGTACGGGTCCTGGAAGATCATCGCGGTTTCATGGCGCAGGCGCGCAATGTCAATGGCGCTGCCGTGGGCCATGTCGATGCCATCGAACAATACCTGGCCGGCACTGATCGGGTTGAGGTGCAGGATCGCGCGCCCCAGGGTGCTTTTTCCGCTGCCGGATTCGCCCACCAAACCCAGCGTCTCGCCGGCGGCCAGGTTCAGCGAAACCCCGTTGACCGCCCTCACCCACTGCCGGTTCAAGCCGAACAACCCCGTACCGGATGCGGCAAAGCGCACCTCAAGATCCTTGATCTGCAACAGGCTCACGGACGGCCTCCCAACGGATAGTGACACGCCACTTGCGCGCCTTCGGGCAGCCGCTCGAAGCACAACGCGCCCACCTGCGGGCAACGCGGGTTGAAGCGACAACCGTCCGGCAATGCATCCAGCAAAGGCGGCTGGCCGGGGATGGTGCGCAGCAAGGCGTGGCCGCTGCTGTGGGCCGGCTGGCAATCGATCAGGCCGGCGGTATAAGGGTGCTGCGGACGGGCCAGCAAGTCGTATTTGCTGCCGTGCTCGCACAGGCGCCCGGCATACATCACCGCAATGGAGTCACAGGTCTGCGCCACCACGCCCAGGTCATGGGTGATCATGATGATCGACAGGCCACGCTGGTCGCGCAGGTCCAGCAACAAGCGCAGGATTTGCGCCTGCACCGTCACATCCAGAGCGGTGGTCGGCTCATCGGCAATCAGTACTTTCGGGTTGCAGCCCAACGCCACGGCGATCATCGCGCGCTGGCGCATGCCGCCGGAAAACTCGTGAGGATAGTTGTCGACCCGCGCCTGGGGATCGGGAATGCCCACCTGACGCAGCACTTCGATCGCCTGCCGGCGGGCGTCTTTTTTCGATGCGCCTTGATGCAAGCGGATGCCTTCGCCGATCTGCTCGCCGATACGCATCAAGGGGTCAAGGTGGCTGCTGGGGTTCTGGAAGATCATGCCCAACTGGCCACCCCGTACGGCACGCATCCCGGCGTCGTCCAATGACAACAAGTCCTGCCCGGCCAAGCGCACACTACCGCCTTGCACACGCAGGCTGGGCGACGGCAGCAACCGCATCAGCCCGCGACACGTCAGGGTCTTGCCGGAACCGCTCTCACCCACCAGGCCGAGGACTTCGCCTTCAGCCAGGCCGAAAGACACGCGATCAACCAGCGTGACATCCCGCCCGGCGTTATGCGCGATCACGCTGAGATCCTTGACCTGCAACAGGCTCATGAGCGATCCCCCAACACTTGCGCCACGCCATCGGCCAACAGGCTGAAGCCCATGGCCAGCGTCACAATGGCCAACCCCGGAAAGGTGCAGATCCACCACGCGGTGGTGATAAACGCTTGCCCTTCGGCCACCATCGTCCCCCACTCAGCCGTCGGCGGCTGCACGCCCAGGCCCAGGTAACTCACCGCGGCACCGTTGAGCAGCACCAGCACTGCGTCAGACATGGAAAACACGATCGAACCGAACATCGCGTTGGGCAGCAGATGCCTGAACAGGATGCGCCCATGGCCGAAGCCCAGGCTCTTGGCGGCCAAGGCAAAGTCGCTTTCCTTGAGTACCAGGATCTGCGAGCGGATCAGCCGCGCATACGACACCCAGCCCACCAGCGCCATGGCGATATAAAAACTCTTCAGGCCCGGGCCGAGAATGGCCATGATCGCCAGCATCAACACCAGGAACGGGAATGCCAGGATCACGTCGATCACGCGCATGCAAAAGCTGTCGAAGCGCCCGCCGATATAGCCGGAAACCGCGCCGATGAATGTGCCGATCATGAATGGGAAAATTACCCCGACGATGGCCAGTTGCAGGTCGATGCGCGCGCCCCAGATCACCCGTGAAAGGATGTCTCGGCCATAGTTGTCCGTGCCGAACGGATGGGCCAGGCTCGGCGCCAGCAAACTGAGGTCAGTGTGCTGCGCAATCGGGTCATACGGCGCAACCCAGGGTGCGCACAGCGCCAGGGCAAACCAGCCGAACAGTATCAACAGGCCCCACGCCGCAGTCAGCCGACCATTGCGAAAACCAAAACGCAGGCGCACGCGCCACGGAGCGATCAGTGGGCGACTGCTCATTGCATCTTCACTCGCGGGTCGAGGGCCACCGTCACCACATCGGCAAGGAAGTTGACCACCACCGTCGCACAGGCCAGCACCATAGCCACGCCCTGCACCACCATGTAGTCGCGGGTAAAGATCCCGCGCACCAACAATTGGCCAATGCCCGGAATCGCAAACAGGCTCTCGATCACCACCGTGCCGCTGATCAGCCAGCCGATGTTGACGGCCAGCAGGTTGACCGCCGGCACCAGCGAATTGGGCAGCACATGCCGGCGAAATACGGCCGCCTCCGACAGTCCACGCGCGCGCGCGGCGGTGACGTGATCGGCCTGCAGCTCCATCAACATGCTCGCCCGCAGGTTGCGTACCAGCACCGCCGACAGCGCCAGTGCGATGGTCAGGCATGGCAGCAGCATATGGTGAGCCTTATCCAGCCAGGTCCGCCCATAGCCGGACACCGGGAACAAGCCCCACTGCACACTCAACAACAGGATCAACATCAAGCCCAGCCAGAATGCCGGCATGCCCAGGCCGACCGTCGTGAACACGCGGATCAGGTTGTCCACCCACCCGCCTTTATTGCGTGCCGCCAGCGTCGCCAGCGGCAGCGCAATCAGCAGCGCCAGCACCACGCTGCCCAGCACTAGTACTAAAGTCGGTTCGATGCGGGTGACGATCAGCTTCAGGGCATCGACCTTGTACAACAACGACTGGCCGAGATCGCCCTTGAGCAGGTTCTTGAGGAAGTAGAAATACTGCAGCCACAGAGGCTGATCAAGACCGTACTGGACGCGAATTTTCAGCAGCGCATCCGGCGTGCTGCGCGAGCCGAGCAAGGCCCGCGCCGGATCGCCGGGAATGGAACGCACCAGCACGAAGGTGATCAAGCTGATGCCGAACAACACCGGCAGCAATTGCAGCGGCCGGGAGAGCACAAAGCGATAGCGCGCCAGGTTCATCCGTTAGCCTCGGTGGCGAGCGAGGAAGTCCAGCAACACCGGGAAGTACGCTTGGGGCTCCTCATAAAACGGCATATGGCTGCTGTTGGGAAAAACGTGCAACTCGGCGTGCCTGGCGGCTTGCTTCATGCGCATCGCGCAGGCCGGGGTCAGCTCGTCATGCTGGCCGGTGGTGATCAATATCGGCATCTTGAACTCGGCCATCTCGGGGATGCGGTTCCAGTCCTTGAGATTGCCGATATACAGGAACTCGTTGGGGCCTTGCATGGTTTCGTACGGGCCCATGTTCCAGTCGCCAAGGGAGCGCTTGACCGGCTCGGGCCATTCGTCCAGGCGGCACACGTGGCGGTAGTTGAGCAAGGTGATTGCCGCCTGGTACTGCGGGTGCTCGAGGGTGCCCATGGCTTCGTGGCGCTGCATCATGGCCACGGTTTCGCTGCCCAGGGCACCGCGCAGGCGGTCAAGCTCTTGGGACAGGTGCGGGATGTCGCCGACGGTGTTTTCCAGGATCAGGCTTTTCAGCGCATCGGGGTAGTGAATGGCGTATTCGATGCCCAGCCAACCGCCCCAGGAATGCCCCAGCAAGTGCACACGGCCCAGGCCCAAGGTTTGGCGCACGGTTTCGACTTCTTCCACATAACGGCGGATTTCCCACAGGGAAACATCGGTCGGTCTGGCTGATGCGCCCGTGCCAAGCTGGTCGAATGCAACCACTCGCAGGTTATGGTCCTTGAGCCAGCCATGGGCGTCGCGCAAGTAATCACACGGCAAGCCGGGACCGCCGTTGAGACACAAGAGCACCTCATCGCCGTCCCCAAAGCTGTAGGCCACGAGGTTATGGCCATCGACTTGCACGTTGTACTGCTGGTCGGGGGCAATTTCACGCCACATGCATACATTCCTTGTGTTGTATCGGCCTGGCGGGTAGCGGCCGCTGATCAGGCCAACACTACCGAGGATGCCACGCGGCCATAACCTGGTATTTCTTATAGGTTTGGCCTGGCAGTCCTTCGCCGGGGCGTGGCATTCTACTTGCAGCAAGTCGAGATTCAAATGAATTCGGGAGCAGAACGGATGCTGGCCAAGCTGACCGCCTTCAATAATCGCCTCATGCCGGGCAGGAGCCTGGATGAACAGATGGACAACACTTTCATCCTCGCCCAACAATTGGGCTTCGATGCACTGGTGTATGACTACACCCCGGTGCCCATCGACCTCAATGGCACGCTCATCACCCCCTCGGTGCTGCAACTGCGCAACACGCCCAACGACTGGCAGGCCTTGTGGTGCAGCGAAGGGTTTTACCAGATTGACCCGGTGCAGCATCTGGCACTGAGCACGGTGTCGCCGTTTGTCTGGTCCTACGAGGCGAAAGCCGAGACGGCCTTGCAGAAAATCATCGACCCCTGCCACGCGCCGGTATCGTCCTACCTACATGAACAGCAACTGACCTGCGGGGTCAGCGTGCCTATTCATTTGCCCCGTGGCGGTTTTGCCTCCCTGACCGGCCTGCGCACCGGAAAGGCGCACACGGTGCTGAAGGATGCCCAGCAAACCCTGACGGATTTCAGCCTGATTACCCATGCCCTGCAGGAAGCGGCCTACCCGCTGTTCAGCAAGGAGCTACGCACCTACCCGCACATCCATTTGACCAAGCGTGAACGCGAGTGCCTGAAATGGGCCGCCGACGGCTTGACCGCCGCCGAGATCGCCAAGCAACTGAGCCGCTCATTGGCGGTGGTCACCCTGCACCTGACTTCAGCCATGCACAAATTGGGGGCCAAGAACCGTGTGCAGGCGGTGGTACGCGCCACCCATTACCGCCTGCTCGAAGATTGAGCCGCCGGCAAAAACCTATCTGTTTTGCTAGTTACCTAAATTTTGCGTGCAGACTATCGTGTCCCTGATCCTTTTTTTCACAGCAGGGTACGAAATGGAATTCATCGACAAAGTCCGCGAAGGCTATGCAACCTTTGGCGCCTACCAGACCTGGTACCGCGTCACCGGCGACCTGAGCAGCGGCCGCACTCCCTTGGTGGTCATCCATGGCGGCCCTGGTTGCACCCATGACTATGTCGACGCCTTCAAGGACGTCGCCGCCAGCGGCCACGCGGTCATTCACTACGACCAACTGGGCAATGGCCGCTCCACCCACTTGCCCGACAAAGACCCGTCGTTCTGGACCATCAGCCTGTTCCTCGAAGAACTGAACAACCTGCTGGACCACCTGCAAATCAGCGATAACTACGCGATCCTCGGCCAATCTTGGGGCGGTATGCTCGGCAGCGAACACGCGATTTTGCAACCCAAGGGCCTGCGTGCCTTTATCCCGGCCAACTCGCCGACCTGCATGCGTACCTGGGTCAGTGAGGCCAACCGCCTGCGCAAATTGTTGCCGGAAGGCGTGCATGAAACCCTGCTCAAGCATGAACAGGCCGGCAGCTACCAGGACCCGGAATACGTAGCCGCTTCGCGGATTTTCTATGACCAGCACGTATGCCGGGTCAACCCATGGCCGGAAGAAGTGGCGCGTACCTTCGCCCAGGTCGATTCAGACCCGACGGTGTACCACGCCATGAGCGGCCCGACCGAGTTTCACGTCATCGGCAGCTTGAAAGACTGGAACGTGATCGGCCGCCTGTCGGCGATCAACGTACCGACGCTGGTGATCTCCGGTCGGCACGACGAGGCCACGCCGCTGGTGGTCAAGCCGTTCCTGGATGAGATCGCGGACGTGCGCTGGGCACTGTTCGAAGATTCCAGCCACATGCCCCACGTGGAAGAACGCCAGGCGTGCATGGGGACCGTGGTGAAGTTTCTGGATGAGGCGTGTTCGGTGCCGCACAACGTACTGAAAGCCAGTTGAGATCCAAATGTGGGAGCGGGCTTTGCCCCACCCTTGTAGTGAGCGGGCTTGCCCCGCGCTGGGTGGCAAAGCCGCCCCAAAACCAAACACCGCTGTCTTCCTGAAACACCGCAGCGGCAAGGTTTAGGGCGGCTTCGCCCCCCAGCGCCGGGCAAGCCCGCTCACTACATCAGACGTTGGTGGCTTCAGGTCTTACGGCCTTCCTGGGGGCATCGGCCACCAACGGAATCTCCTTCCCTTCAGCGTCAAACAACTTGCCGCCACTGAAGTAATCCCCATCGCGCAACGCCGCCACATCGTGGAAGCACAAACTGCGCTCCGTCCCCGCCACGAACACCGATTGCTGGTCCGAGTTACCGGCGGTGAAGTGGTTGAACGCCAGGTTCAACAAAATCGCCATGATCGCTGACGAACTGATCCCCGAATGGAAAATCGTCGCGAACCAGGCAGGAAAGTGATCGTAGAAACTCGGCGCGGCGATGGGGATCATGCCGAAGCCGATCGAAGTGGCGACGATGATCAGGTTCATGTTGTTGCGATAGTCGACCTTGGACAAGGTGCGAATACCACTGGCCGCCACGGTACCGAAAAGCACAATACCAGCGCCTCCCAGTACCGAGGTCGGCACGGCTGCGATCACCCGCCCCATGAAGGGCAGCAAGCCGAGTACCACCAGGAATACCCCGCCCGTGGCCACCACAAAACGACTTTTCACACCGGTCACCGCCACCAGCCCGACATTCTGTGCGAACGCGCTCTGCGTGAAAGACCCGAAAATCGGCGCGAACATGCTCGACAGCATGTCAGCCCGCAGGCCATTACCGAGACGCTTGGAATCGACTTTGGTATCGATGATCTCGCCCACGGCGAGGATATCCGCCGAGGTCTCCACCAACGTCACCATGACCACAATGCACATGGAGATGATCGCGGCCACATGGAAAGTCGGTACGCCGAAATGGAAAGGTGCCGGGAAACCGAACATCGGCCCCTGGGTCACCCCGGAAAAATCCGCCATGCCAAGCAATACCGCGATGACGGTGCCGATGACCATCGCCAGCAGGATCGACAGGCGCGAAATGGTCGCACTGCCGATCTTGCTCAGCAGCAGCACCAGAACCAGGGTCAGCGCGGCCAGGCCGATGTTCGCCATGCTGCCGAAATCGGCTGCACGGCTATTGCCGCCCATGGCCCACCGCGCCGCAACGGGCATCAGGGTCAGACCGATGGTGGTGATGACAATGCCCGTCACCAGCGGCGGGAAGAACTTGGTGATCCTTGAGAACACCGGGGTGATCAACAACCCGATAAACGATGCGGCCATCACCGCCCCGAGAATCGCCGGCACGCCACCGGCGCCATCACTGCCAACAATCGCCACCATCGTCGCCACGCCAGCGAACGACACACCCTGCACCAGCGGCAGCTGACAACCGAAAAACGGCAGGCCAAGGGTTTGCAACAAGGTCGCCAGACCACCGGCAAACAAGGATGCCGCGATCAGCAGACCGATATCTGCCGGGGATAACCCGGCTGCCTGACCGACGATCAACGGTACCGCGACAATGCCGCCGTACATGGTGAGCACGTGCTGCAGGCCGTAAGCCATGTTGGCGGCGACGCCGAGATTTTCATCTTCCGGCCGCTGCGATGACGCCTTCGGGATAGTCATGGTGAGGGGTTCTCTGTTTTTGTTGTGCGAGCACTGTATGCAATGTTAGGACTGGATGTCCATAGAGTTGTATACAATCAATCGAACAAGATACCCTCCAACGGCGTTACAAAAATAATCCGGCCGTCACGAGCCTGAACGCCACAGGACCTATAACAATGAAAAAAACACTGCAAGGCGCCACCGTTGCCCTCACCCTCCTCGGCGGCGGGGAGGCCGTGGCGTTGGAATGGATGAACAACAGCGTGGGATTTCGCTACGGTGAACACTTCACCAACCCGAACAACCCCGATGATTTCAGCAAGCGCATCTACAGCTTCACCCACGCCAGCGGCTACCAGTACGGCAGCAACTACCTGAATCTCGATGTGTTCCTTTCCGACAGCCGCGATCCACGCAAGGGCACCGACCAGGGTGGCAGTGAGGTGTATGCCGTCTACCGCCACCAGTTGTACGCTTCACGGGTATTCGACGTGCCGCTCGGCACCGGGTTGGTCAAGGACTACGCATTGACCCTGGGCTTCGATGCCAACCGCAACAACAACTTCGCCTCGGCCAGGAAGCGCGCGCTGGTGATCGGCCCGACCTTGAAATTCAACACCGTCGGCGTGCTGGACCTGAGCCTGATGTACTACAAGGAAAGGAACCACACCGGCATCCCCGGCGCGAAAGAATCCAATCACACCTTCGACGATACCTACATGCTCAACCTTGCGTGGATGCGCCCGTTTGAAGTCGCCAGCCACGCGGCCAAATTCCAGGGTTTCATCAATTACGTCGGGGAAAAAGGCGAGGACTACCACGGCCGCGACACCGCCCCGGAAGCCTTGATGCGCACGGCGCTGATGGTGGCGGTGCGGCCGGGCAAAAGCGTCAAGCCAAACCTGTATCTCGGGGTGGGCTACGAGTACTGGTACAACAAATTCGGCGTAGACGGCGGCAGGGGTAGCCGCACATCCACGCCGACGCTGAATATGGAAGTGACGTTCTAACGGCAGGAACCCAGCTCAAGCACTGGCCAATTCCGAATCATCCGTCTTGCGCCGCGCCAGCCAGTAACCCAACACCGCCAGCGGTGCGGTCGCCAGCATCACGATCACGGTAATCAGCAGCGGCTGTTCAAGCATCGACGAGACCAGCAGGCTGCTGAGAAAGCACAGCCCCAATTGCAGGGTGTTTTGCAGGGCTGCCGCCTTGCCGGAATTTTCCGCAAACGGCATCAGCGCATTCGCCACCACGATGGGGTAACTGGCACCGTTGACCAGCGCCATCAGGCAGAACGGAATCAACAGCGTGGTGAGGGTCGGCCCCGTCAACGTAGCGACCAGGTACAACGCCGCCATGCTGATGCAATAGGCCAGCAGCAACCAGGGCAGCAGGGTTTTACCCTGGTAACGCTGCAGTGCACTGCGGCAGCTGTAGCCACCGATCAGAAACGCCAAGGTCGGCAGCACATAGCTCAGGCCAATGTCATTCGGGCTATAGCCCATGCCGCCAAGGATGAAGGGGGAAGCGGTCAGCCAGGCGAAGAAACTGGCGGAACACGCGGCGAAGATCATCACGTTGCCGGTGAACACACGGGAGGTCAGCAGTTGGCCGTAGCCAAGGCGTGAAGGCTCACCCTGCCCTGTCTGATGTGTCGGCATCTTGCGCAGGAACAGCGTCGGCAGCAGCAACAACAGCGACACCCCCAGCAAGACCCCGAAGATCGCCTGCCAGCCAAAGTGATTCAGCACCACGGCCCCCAACAAGGGCGCCAGGGCCGGCGACAGCGACATCAGCGGCATGATGCTGGCGAACACACGGTGAGCCTGGTCAGCCGGATAGCGGTCGATCACCAGGGCCTGCCAACTCACGGCGGCGGAACACACGCCAATCGCCTGGATAAAGCGTAATGCCAGCAACTGCGGCGCGGTCTCGACCCAGAACATGCCCAGGCAGCCCAACACAAACAGGCCAAGGCCCGTGAGCAGGATGGGCTTGCGCCCCAGGCGGTCAGACAACGGCCCCCACAGCAATTGCCCCACGGCAAAACCGGCGAGGAAAATACTCAAGCTGGCGCCCACGGCCCCCGCACCAATCTGCAACTGCTCGCCCATGGCGCCGAACGCCGGCAAATACATATCCATGGCGAGATAACCGAGCATGCTCAGCCCCGCCAGATACCCAGTAAAACCCAACGAATTTTTCATCGAAACCTTTAAGAACTTGCCATCAAACTATTTGTTGACCGGCGTCCATTATGAAGCTGACAGTTTTGCTGTGAAGCGATAATAATTGGACACTCATATCAATATTTTTGAAGGCAATTCCCATGTGGTCCGAATACTCCCTGGATGTCGTCGATGCCGTGGCACGCCATGGCAGCTTCAGCGCCGCCGCCCAGGAATTGCACCGCGTACCGTCGGCCATCAGCTATACGGTGCGTCAGATTGAAGAGTGGCTGGCGGTGCCGCTGTTTGTGCGACGCCATCGCGATGTCGAACTGACCCCGGCCGGTCGGCTGTTCATCGACGAAGCTCGCGGTGTGATGAAAAAAATGCTCGGTACCCGGCGCCTGTGCCAGCAAGTGGCGAATGGCTGGAGCGGCCAATTGAAAGTCGCCGTGGACTCCATCGTCAAACCCCAGCGCTGCCGTCAGTTGGTGTTGGACTTCTACCGGCAGTTTCCCGAAGTGGAATTGCTGTTGGAGTACGAAGTGTATAACGGCGTGTGGGACGCCCTGGCCGATGAACGCACCGACATTGTGATCGGCGCCACCAGTGCGGTGCCGGTGGCCAGCCACTTCACCTTTCGCGACATGGGCTTGTTGAACTGGTTGTGCGTGGCCAGCGCCAGGCACCCGTTGGCGGCGGTTGAGGGCTTGCTCAGTGACGATCAATTGCGCCCGTTCGCCTCACTGTGCATGACCGACACTTCGCGCAACCTGCCCAAGCGCGACACCTGGACCCTGGACAACCAACGGCGCCTGGTGGTCCCCAACTGGGCCTCGGCGCTCGATTGCCTGCGTGACGGCCTGTGCGTGGGCATGGCGCCGGCGCATCAGGTATTGCCGTGGATCGAACGCGGCGAACTGGTCGCGCTGCAACTGCACCGACCGTTCCCGGCCAGCCCATCGTGCGTGGCCTGGGCCCAGAACAAACTGTCGCCGGCCATGGCGTGGCTGCTGGAGTACCTGGGCGATACCGAGACCCTGAACCAGGAGTGGCTCAACGGGCACGACCTTTAGAAGACGATGATGGCCCCCTCCCACAGGATGATGGCATTTCAGCCCAATAGGCGACTGATTGCCCGCACGATCATATCGACCTCCTTGCCCTCCAGGGTCAATGGCGGCAACAGACGGATAATCTTGCCCCGCGTCACGTTGATCAACAGCCCATGTTCCTGGGCGGCGCGCTGGGCCAGGTCGCGATAAGGGCGGGCCAGCTCGATGCCGATCATCAAGCCCTGCCCGCGAATGGCCAGCACCTGCGGGTGTTCGCTCAACTCCACCCGCAGCCGCGCCAACAAGCGTTCGCCCTGTTGCGCGGCGTTCTGCAGCAAGCCTTGCTCTTCAATAATATCCAGCACGGTGCAGCCCACACGGCAGGCCAACGGGTTACCCCCAAAGGTACTGCCATGGCTGCCCGGGGTGAACAACTGAGCCACGGCGGCACGCGCCAGGCAAGCACCGATGGGCACGCCGTTGCCCAGGCCTTTGGCCAGGGTCATCACGTCCGGGGTAATGCCTTCATGCTGGAAGGCAAACCAGGTGCCAGTACGGCCGATGCCGGTCTGGATTTCATCGAGCATCATCAGCCAGCCGTGGCGCGTGCAGTGCTCACGCAGGGCTTTCAGGTAGCCGCACGGGGCAGGCAGCACGCCGCTTTCGCCCTGGATCGGCTCCAGCAACACGGCCGAGATACGTGGGCCGAACTGTTGAGTAAGCGCTTCCAGGGCCGCCATGTCGCCAAAGCCCACTTTGAGAAAATCCCCCGGCAAGCGCTGGAAACCCAAGCGCACCGATGGCCCATCGCTGGCCGCCATGGTGCCGAGGGTTCGCCCATGAAAGGCGTTTTCCATCACCACCACCAACGGCTGCTCTATGCCCTTTTTCCAGCCATGCAGCCGCGCCAGCTTCAGCGCCGTCTCGTTGGCTTCGGCGCCGGAGTTGTTGAAGAATGCACGGTCCAGGCCGGACAACTGGGCCAGGCGCCGAGCCAGCTGTTGTTGCCAGTCGATGCTGTAGAGGTTGGAGGTGTGCAGCAACAAACCGGCTTGTTCACGGATGGCCGTCACCAGTTTCGGGTGGGAATGCCCGACATTGGTCACCGCCACACCGGCCACCGCATCCAGGTATTCACGGCCCTGCTGGTCCCACAGGCGCGTGCCCAGGCCACGAGTGAAACTCAGGGCCAAGGGTTGGTAAGTGTCCATCAGGCAGGCGGCGGTCATGGTGGCAGGCTCCAGTGCATCGTTGTGATGGATGCAGTATCGTTAGCCACTCATGCTGGATAAACTGTGCAATCGTGCAAGGACTTTAAATCAGGGCTTGATAATGGATCTGTTCCAGGCAATGACGGTGTACGTGAAGGTGGTGGAGGCCGGCAGCATGACCGCCGCCGCCCACGCCTGCGGCATGTCGACCACCATGGTAGGCAACCACTTGCGTGCCCTGGAACAGAGGCTGGGGGTCAGCCTGCTCAAACGCACCACGCGCAAACAGAGCCTTACGGAATTCGGCGGGCAGTACTACCAGCGTTGCCTGGAAGTGCTCGGGCTGGTGGCTGACTCGGAGCAGTGGGCGGAACAAGCTCATAGCGACGTCCCCAAAGGCACCTTACGCATCACCGCCCCCCCGGTGTTCGGCACCGAACGACTGTCGCCGGCCTTGAGCGAGTTTTCCCAACGCTACCCGCTGATCAACCTGTACGTGGTCCTGAACAATCAACGGATGGACTTGGTCGACAGCGGCTTCGACGTGGCGATTCGCCTGGGCGAGCTGGAACCCTCAAGCCTGATCGCCAGGCCCATGCGCGACTACACCCTGACCCTCTGCGCCTCGCCCATTTACCTGGCGCGACGCGGTACGCCGCAGGTGCCTGAGGACCTGCGACAGCACGATTGCCTGGCGTTCGCTTACCCCTCGACCGACGACTGGCGCAATGCCGACAAGCTATGGCGCATGACCGGCCAGGAAGGCGAAGTGGAAGTTGCCGTGTCCGGCTCGCTGACGATCAACAGCTCCCAAGGCCTGCACCAGGCGGCGGTCCAGGGCATGGGCATCGTGATGCTGCCTGATGCCCTCGTACAACCCGACCTGCAGGCCGGAAAACTGGTGGCGCTGTTGACCGACTATCAACTGCCCTGCCGCCCCATGCACCTGCTTTACCGCCAGGATCGCTATCGCCTGCCCAAACTGCGCGCGTTCGTCGACTTCGTCATGGAAAAGTGGGCGCGCTAGAACGCCACGCCCAACTCGCGCAGACGCGCAGCCGTGCGCTCGGCCGACACGTGGTGAATGCCCTGCCAGCCGAGTGCAACAGCCGCCTCGGCATTGCCGGCGACATCGTCGATAAACACCACTTCGCCTGGCTGGATATCCGGCAGATGCGCACGCACCTGGTCCAGGCTGGCGTGATAGATCGCCGCATCCGGCTTGATCTGCTTCAACTCGCCTGACACCACGATGTCGCGAAAACGTTGCAGGAACGGGTAGTTGGCGCGCGCATACGGGAAGGTTTCGGCGGACCAGTTGGTGAGCCCGAACAACGGCATGCCGGCTGCATGCAGCGCTTCGAGAATCGCCACGCCTTCCGGCAGCGGGCCACGCAACATCTCGTGCCAGCGATCGTAGTAGGCCTGGATCAGGGGTTCATGTTGAGGGTATTGGCTGATCAGGCTGCGGGTGCCCTCCGCCAGGGTACGACCAGCGTCTTGCTCGGTGTTCCAGGCTTGGGTGCAGATGTTGTCGAGAAACCATTGCCGTTCGTGATCGTCGGCAATCAGCTTGCGGTACAGATGCAGCGGGCTCCAGTCGAACAGGACACCGCCAAAATCAAAAACGACTGCACGAATCGTCATCAGATCCTCCGTTAGCGTGGCTTGATAGCCGTAGGAGTCTGGCAGATTGTGAGCAAGGGGGGGAGCGCGAGGGAAGGTAGGAAACTTCCAATTTCAGACAAGGAAAAGCGGGAGGGGTACGCCCCCTCCCACTTTCAGGCTGCGTCTCAGGCTTGAATCAGGCCATTGATCTTCACAGTCGGGTTCACGTCGGCTTCGTAATCCACGCCGTCGATTTCAAAGCCGAACAAGCGCAGGAATTCCGCCTTGTAGCCGGCAAAATCGCTGATCTCGTTGACGTTTTCATCAGTGACCTGGTTCCACAGGGCCGCCACGGCGTCCTGGACTTTCGGTTCCAGCTCAGCCAGGTCGGCGCGCAGGCGGCCGTCGGCGTCCAGCTTAGGCTCTTTGCCGTACAGGCTGTCCTTGAACAGGCCATAGACCTGCTCGATGCACCCTTCGTGAGTGCCCTGCTCTTTCATCACTTTGAACAGCAGCGACAGGTACAGCGGCATGATCGGGATGGCCGAGCTGGCCTGGGTGACCACGGCCTTGAGTACCGACACACGGGCGTCGCCCTTCAGCGCAGCGAGGTTGTCACGCAGGGTCAGGACTTTCTTGTCCAGGTCTTTCTTGGCTTCGCCGATAGAGCCGTTCCAGTAGATGTCCTGGGTCAGCTTCTCACCGAGGTAAGTGAAGGCCGTGGTCTTGGCGCCTTCGGCCAGCACATCGGCGTCACGCAGGGCGTCGATCCACAGCTGCCAGTCTTCGCCGCCCATGACTTTCACGGTGCCGTCGATTTCTTCCTGGGTGGCAGGCTCAAGGGTGGTGTCGACGACAACGCCTTTGTCGGTGTTGATCCCACGCAGGGTCACTGCCTTGCCGATTGGCTTGAGGGTGGAATTGTGCACCACGCCTTGCGGGTCGGTACGGCGTGGTGCGGCCAGGCTGTAGACCACCAGGTCGATCTTGCCCAGGTCTTTCTTGATGGTTTCGATGGTCAGGCGCTTGATCTCGTCGGAGAATGCGTCGCCGTTGATGCTCTTGGCGTACAGGCCTTTTTCGACGGCAAACTTCTCGAACGCGGCGCTGTTGTACCAGCCGGCGGAACTCAGCTTGCCGTCTTCGCCTTCTTTCTCAAAAAACACGCCCAGGGTGGCGGCGCCGCAACCAAACGCAGCGCTGATACGCGCGGCCAGGCCATAACCGGTGGAGGAGCCGAGGACCAGCACCTTTTTTGGACCGCCTTCAATGGTGCCGTGCTGGGTTACGTAGTCGATCTGCTCTTTGACGTTCGCTTCACAGCCAACAGGATGAGCGGTCACACAGATAAAGCCACGAACCCGCGGTTTGATGATCATAAAAATTCTGCCTCTTCCAAGGTGCCGAAGGCCAATGGTGGCCATTCAACTTCAATCGTACCGGTCTATGACGTCCGAAAAACCGAAGCGTCACGATAGACGCAAATCTTCTGTTCTCAAAATTCAATGCATAAAGGCCAGCGCACTTGTAAAAAAATGTACCGGGGCTTCACAAATTCGCAATATTTAAACCGCCAGGCGCCGCTATAAAGTCCTATCATGACGGATTGTTTCGTTTTGTTTCGGGTCCGGAGCCATGTTTCATGAGTAAAAGTGCTGTTCGCAAAAAGCTGGTATCAGTTGCCTGGGTGCTTGGCGTTCTGCTGTTTATCTACTGTTTCCCGCGCACCAGCCTGGTGTTTCTGCTGCTGGTGGTGTTCTGCGGCCTGTACGATTTCCTGCGCAACGGCCTGTATGACCGCGACACCATCAAAAAGTATTTCATCGGCAACGGCCGCAATACGTGGATATTGGCCCCGTTCAACACCTTGTTCGACCTGTTGAGCAGCCGCAACCGCCACGTCTACACCATGCGCGACCTGCCGCCGGCCTGGCGTGAGGACCTGCAACAGGTGATCGATGACGCCATGGCCAACAAGGATGAAATCATCAGCTATCTGGATGAGCGCATGGCCGAGAAGAAACGCGGCATGTTGTTCTTCCAATGGTACGGCCGACCGATCGAAACCACCCTGGATATCCCGCAGTTGCGCAAGAAGCTGCCATTTGTGAAGACCATCGGCGTCTCGGTATTCAACGAGAACCGCTCGACCTCCTTCCACTTCGGCCCCCTGCGCATGATGTTCCGCGTGCTCTACAACATGGCACCGGCACCGCACCATGAAGGCGTCTACATCCAGGTGGGCAAGCACAAGCACTACTGGCACGACGACCCGCTGTTTATTTTCGATGACACGCTGATGCATGCGTCCTTCAACAAAAACGATGCAAAACGCTACTGCCTGTTCATCGACATCGTGCGGCCGACCCCGCTGCCGGGCGTGCTCAACGCCGTGATCTCGGGCTTTGCCGGCCTGGTCTTCACCCTGCGTCGGGTTTTCTACAAAAACTGGAAGCTGATTCAGTAAGTTCTGCGGCATGATGGTGCCGGACGGTGTTTGCGCCCAGCCTGTGAGGCGGCCAGAATAACCGTCCAGTGCGACCGAATTCGGGCGCCCACCATTCTCAGGCCATCGCCGCTCCCGTGGCAGGCGATGGCTGTGCTTTCAAGGAATCAGAATGCCCCAACGTCAAGTCATCAATGCCTCCGTCAGCCCCAAGGGCAGCCTCGAAACCCTGTCCCAGCGTGAAGTGCAACAACTGAGTGAAGCCGGCACCGGCAGCATCTACACCCTGTTCCGCCAATGCGCCCTGGCCATCCTCAACACCGGCGCGCATATCGACAACGCCAAGACCATCCTCGACGCCTACAAAGACTTTGAAGTGCGCATCCACCAGCAGGATCGCGGCGTGCGCCTGGAGCTGCTGAATGCCCCGGCCGACGCATTCGTTGATGGCGAAATGATCGCCAGCACCCGTGAGATGCTGTTCAGCGCCCTGCGTGACATCATCTACACCGAGAACGAGCTGGACAGCCAGCGCATCGACCTGAGCAACTCCCAAGGCATCACCGACTACGTGTTCCACCTGCTACGCAACGCCCGTACGCTGCGCGCCGGGGTCGAACCGAAGATCGTGGTGTGCTGGGGCGGCCACTCCATCAACACCGAAGAATACAAATACACCAAGAAAGTCGGACACGAACTGGGCCTGCGCAGCCTTGACGTGTGCACCGGCTGCGGCCCGGGCGTAATGAAAGGCCCGATGAAAGGCGCGACCATTTCCCACGCCAAGCAACGCATCATCAACGGCCGTTACCTGGGCTTGACCGAGCCCGGCATCATCGCCGCCGAAGCGCCGAACCCGATCGTCAACGAGCTGGTGATCCTGCCGGACATCGAAAAACGCCTGGAAGCCTTCGTGCGCGTCGGCCACGGCATCATCATCTTCCCGGGCGGCGCCGGTACGGCCGAAGAGTTCCTGTACCTGCTGGGCATCCTGATGCACCCGGACAACCAGGACCTGCCCTTCCCGGTGATCCTCACCGGGCCGAAACACGCCGCGCCCTACCTGGAACAATTGCACGCGTTCGTCGGTGCCACCCTCGGCGAGGCGGCGCAGAAGCACTACCAGATCATCATCGACAACCCAGCCGAAGTGGCACGGCAGATGACCGCCGGCCTCAAGGCTGTGAAGCAGTTCCGCCGCGAACGCAACGACGCGTTCCACTTCAACTGGCTGCTGAAGATCGACGAAGGCTTCCAGCGCCCGTTCGACCCGACCCACGCCAACATGGCCAGCCTGCAACTGAGCCACGCGCTGCCGCCGCATGAACTGGCCGCCAACCTGCGCCGCGCGTTTTCCGGGATCGTGGCCGGCAACGTCAAGGATAAAGGCATCCGCCTGATCGAACAGAACGGCCCTTACGAGATCCATGGTGACCCGGCCATCATGAAACCGCTGGATGAGCTGTTGAAGGCATTCGTAGCCCAACACCGCATGAAACTACCGGGTGGCGCGGCGTATGTGCCGTGTTATCGCGTGGTTCAATAAAAAGCTGGCTGAGTAATCCGCGCAGCATCGCCACACCCTTGATTTCCACCCGCGGGCCGGGGTGCGCCAGTTCGGCCACCCCGGCCGTGGTCCAGGGCGCAATGCCCGCGTGGGAAAAGGCGGTCGGTCATATGCTGTATCTCTTTGCAGGCGTTTTCGGGCGTGTCGACCGAATAAATCGGGCTATGTTTTTTAACTGTCCCGATCAACTCATACCAGCAGAGCACCTATGGACCAACGGATCTTGTCCTCCATAATTCCTTACCCTAAGGTAAGGAGCATAACGATGGAGATATTCAATATGGCAACCGCCACACTGACCTCAAAAGGGCAAATCACCATTCCGGTCCAGGTCAGAACAGCCCTGGGCCTGGAAACCGGAGACCGCGTAGAGTTCGTCGAAATGGAAGACGGCCGGTTTTCCATTATTGCCGCCAGCAAAACCGTACACGACCTCAAGGGCCTGGTCCGCAAACCTGCCAAGGCGGTCTCGATCGAAGAAATGAACCGCGCCATCGCCACGCAAGGAGCAAAAGCCGGATGATCGGCCTGGATACCAATGTGCTGGTGCGCTACGTCACCCAGGATGACCCCGTGCAATCCCCCAAGGCGTGCGAGTTGATCGAATCGCTCACCACGCTTTCGCCAGGCTTTGTCGGCCTGGTGTCAGTAGTGGAATTGGTGTGGGTTTTACAAAGCTGCTACCAATGCACCAAAAGTGAATTGGTGACGGTTCTGGAGACGCTGTTGCGCACCCGCGAATTGATCATCGAACAGGCGGAAATCGTTTGGCAGGCACTGCGGCGATTCATCGCGAGCAAGGCCGATTTTGCCGACTGCCTGATCGAGCGCTGCGCCCATTCGGCAGGGTGTGAATACACCGCTACATTTGATCTGGATGCAGCCAAGGCCACCGGGATGAAACGCCTGAACTGAGCCATCGCGTTGCGGTAGCGCCCAGGCTTTGGTAAAACCGCGTTCAGACCTGATCAAGAGAAACACTCACGTGCGCAAGCTGCTTTTCGCAATCTTGAGCATGGCCCCTGCACTGGCCATTGCCGACAGCATCACCTGGCCCGATCTGCCGCAAAGCTGTTTCGTCAGCGGCCGTTCTGCCACCAGCGTAGATGTCGATACGGGCTGTGCGGCCTTCCTGATCAACGTGAAAGGCAAGGCGGCGGGTACGCCGATCAAAGTGGATATCCCGCAGTACGCCTTGCACATCGACGAGGCCACCGGCAAGGAAACGCCGGTGATCATCATCCAGGCCGAAGAAAACGGCGACATCAAGGCCGTGGGCTATCGGGAGCTGGGCACCGAGCAACTCGGCGCCGCATTGCTGCGCGAGGTTCGGCTTCTAGGTACCCAGAAGCCGAGCTAGCCCAGACTCAGCGGACCCAGCCACCACCCTGCCAGTGGTAGCCGTCACTACGTTGCACCCAGTGCGGATGCACATAGCGGTAGCCTTCGCGTACCGGCTCCCAGTGGCCATGCACCGCCACGTAACGCCCGCCCTGCCAACGCCAGTAACCGCGCGACCAGACATAGCCGTAACGTACCGGCGGCTCGACCTCGATCACTTGAACCGGCGGCGGTTGCGGCGCAACGACCTCGACATACTCACGTTGTACCGGCCCGCGCTCATGCACCACACGCTCTTGCACACACCCGGACGCCGCGACGACGACTGCCGCCAATGCCGCATAACGTAGCAACATAAAAAATCCTCGGGCGTTATCGCCCCACAAACACGCTGAAAATTCCCCCTTCCTGCAGCCTCGCTCCTGCTTGGCTCTGAGTTCTTTTTAACAGGTAGTGTCTGTCGGCGGGCTGAACGGCGGGCGCCTTAAGGCGCGCCAAAACGTTGCACCACGGCTTCGACAAAACGCCGTAGCTTGGCCGTGCGCTGCCGGTTTGCGGTGTAGACCAGGTGCATCGGGCGACTCGGTGCGTCGAAGGCCGGCAATACACGCACCAGCTCGCCCCTGGCCAGCGCCGTACGCAAGAAATCCTCGGGGCCCAGGACAATACCAAAACCATCCAGCGCAGCCGACATCAAGGCCCGGCTTTCATTGATCCGCAAACGGCTGGAAACCTCCACCTCGTGAGTGGCCGCACCTTGGTGAAACAGCCATTTGCGATCTGCCGGGCGCGACCAGTAGGCGTAACCCAGGCATTCATGCTGCTCAAGGTCTGCCGGTATCAGCGGTGTACCGCGTGCCGCGAGGTAAGCCGGTGCCGCGCAGACCACCAGGCGATAAGGTGCCAAAGGCCTCGCCGTAAGGCTGGTGGTGGCCAGCGGGCCGATGCGAAAGGCAACCTCATAACCTTCCTCCACCAGGTCGACGAAACGGTCTGTCAGGTGCAGGTCGATTTCCACCTCCGGGTGATCACGCAGGAACGCCGTGATCAGTGGCATCAGGCTATAGGAGCCAAACGTTACCGGGGCGGTGATCCTCAGCTTGCCACGCGGCGTGTCGTTCATAATCTGCGCGAGCGAGTCGGCGGCGTCGGCTTCGGTGAGGATGTGCTTGCAACGCTCGTAGTACGCAGTCCCCAGTTCCGTCAGGCTTTGCCGGCGTGTGGTGCGGTTAAGCAGGCGCGCACCCAGGCGCTGTTCCAGCGCGGTGACATGCTTGGCGACCATTTGCGGCGACATATTCAAACGCTCGGCGGCACGTGCATAGGAGCCCGACTCGGCGGCCATGACAAAGGCGTGCATGCTTGAAAGACGGTCCATCATTGCCTACTCCCAGTAACAACATCGACCCCAAAACGCTCGTTTATCGACAGTTGATTGCCAATCATCATAACCGCTCCCCCATTCACAGGAGCAAGGACATGAAGATTGGCGTAATAGGCGCAGGCTTTATCGGACGGGCCGTGGCCGAGTTGGCCCTGGCCGCCGGGCATGAGGTGATGTTGAGCAACTCCCGTGGCCCGCAAACCATGAGCAGCGTGCTCAGCGGTATCCCGGGCGTGCAGGTGGGCAGCGCGGAGGATGCCGCCCGATTTGGCGATGTGGTGCTGGTGGCCATCCCCCTGAAGCACTACCGCAGCGTCCCGGCGCAATGGCTGGAGGGCAAGGTGGTGATGGACGCCAATAACTACTACCCGAACCGTGACGGGCATATCCCGGCGCTGGACCGCTTTGAAACCACCACCAGCCGGCTGCTCGCCGAGCACCTGCCGCACGCGCAGGTGGTGAAGGTGTTCAACGCAATATTTGCCCCCGACCTGACCCAGGACGCTCGCCCCCACGGTGCGTCGGACCGGCGTGCCCTGCCGGTGGCTGCGGACGATACGGCCGCCAAGGCGCAGGTGATCAGCTTGCTCGACGAACTCGGCTTCGATGCCGTGGATGCCGGCGGGCTGGATGACAGTTGGTGCTTTGAACGGGGTAAACCCGCGTACTGCATCCCGCTTGATAAGGCGGGCCTGGAAGCCGCGCTGGCCAAGGCCGAACGTACCGTTGAACTGCCTGCCGTCGAACGCACCCGCCGGTAAACGCCCGTGCACAAAAAAGCCCGCTGACCGTCACCGGTTCAGCGGGCTGTTTACATCAGGCTTGGCTTACAGCGCCAGGTCGGATGCAGGCTTGCTCGGCTCAGCCGCAGGCTTGGCAGCCTCGGTGGCCTTTGGTGCGGCCAGTTGCGGGATGGCTGGCGGAGGGGTCAGTTGCAGGACGCCGGCCGTGTAGGCCCATTCCTTGGCAACCGCCTCAGGGCTGTCATTCAGCTTGGTACCGTAGCTCGGTACGATCTGATGCAGCTTGGCCTGCCACTCAGGGGTCGCCACCTTGTCCTTGAACACTTTCTGCAGCACGGTCAGCATGATCGGAGCCGCGGTGGACGCGCCTGGCGATGCACCCAACAGGCCGGCGATGGTGTTGTCTTCGGAACTGACCACTTCGGTACCGAGTTTCAGGACGCCGCCCTGCTCTTCGTCACGCTTGATGATCTGCACGCGCTGACCGGCTTGCCACAGGCGCCAGTCTTCTTTCTTGGCGTTCGGGAAGTACTCTTGCAGTGCCTTGAAGCGGTCGTCGTCCGACAGCATCAGCTGGCCGGCAAGGTACTCAACCAGTGGGTATTCACGAATACCGACTTTGGTCATTGGCCAGATGTTGTGGGTGGTGGTGCTGGTCAGCAGGTCCAGGTACGAGCCTTCCTTGAGGAACTTGGTCGAGAAGGTTGCAAATGGGCCAAACAGGATCACGCGCTTGCCATCCAGCACGCGGGTGTCCAGGTGCGGAACCGACATCGGCGGCGAACCTACCGAGGCTTTACCGTAAGCCTTGGCCAGGTGCTGCTCGGCTACGGCTGGGTTATCGGTCACCAGGAACGAGCCACCCACTGGGAAGCCTGCGTATTCCTTGGCTTCAGGAATGCCCGACTTCTGCAGCAGGTGCAGTGCACCGCCACCAGCGCCGATGAACACGAACTTGGCGTCGGTTTCAGTCTTGGTGCCGTCTTTCAGGTTTTTGTAGCTCACACGCCACGAACCGTCGGCGTTCTTGGTGATGTCCTGCACTTCGCTCGACAGTTTCAGGTCGAACTTCGGCGTGGTTTGCAGGTGGGCAACGAACTGGCGGGTGATCTCGCCGAAGTTCATGTCGGTACCGATCGGAGACCAGGTGGCCGCGATTTTCTGGTTCGGGTCACGCCCTTCCATCATCAGCGGAACCCATTTGGCGATCTGCGCCGGGTCTTCGGAGTACTGCATGCCGGCGAACAACGGGCTCGCCTTCAGGGCTTCGTAGCGCTTCTTGAGGAACTTGATGTTGTCATCGCCCCACACAAAGCTCATGTGCGGTGTGGAGTTGATGAACGAACGTGGGTTCTTCAGCACGCCCTGCTGGACCTGCCAGGACCAGAACTGACGGGAAATCTGGAACGCTTCGTTGATCTCGATCGCTTTCGGGATCTCAACGACGCCGTCCTTGTTTTCCGGGGTGTAGTTCAGCTCAGCCAGGGCCGAGTGACCGGTACCGGCGTTGTTCCAGCCGTTGGAGCTTTCTTCGGCCACGCCATCAAGACGCTCGACCATCTCCATCGACCAGCCCGGCTCCAGCTCGTTGAGCCAGACACCCAGGGTCGCACTCATGATGCCGCCGCCGATCAGCAGCACATCGACTTTCTTTGCCTCTTCCGCGTGAACGGACGTGATCCCCATCGACAAAGCCAGCCCCAGCAGGGCAGTGTTTACTTTCTTAAACATCTGTAGCACCTATGATAAAACGCCATCCGCCCCGCCGCCCCTGATCCTGGGCAACCCTCGATCACGCTACGTCAGGCAACGTAGCGCGGGGTTCGCACAATCACATGAGGACCGCAGGGTGGGCACACAAGGCCGATTGGATCGGCCTCACTGTTATGTCCCTTCTGCGCTGACTTCTTATCATTATTGGCTTCAGCTACCTGGGCGACAGCCAACCGCCGGGACGTATACGGGTGTACGCACCAGGGCAAGACTAGACCAAGACGGCGTGCAGAATATCACGCTGAACAGTGTTTATGCGTCGTTTGGCCAATTGACAGCTCTAAATCGCCGGTTTTGGCGCGCGCGTGTCAAGCCTGGCAGGCGCGACGTGGAGTCACAGGGTTGGAACGTTTACGCAAAAGGCTGTTCTAGACAGTTTCGCCGCCGCTTGCGTAGCATCGACGGCTCTCCTTCGTGCGTTCCATCCAAACTAGAGTTACCCATGACTATCCAGCAAACACCCGGGCATGTGCTGCCCGCGCGTAGCGCCGCCAAAATGGAAGCGGCCATGGCCGTGGGCGCTTTCGCGATCGGCACCGGCGAATTCGCCATCATGGGCTTGATGCCCGATATCGCCCACAATCTGAATTTGAGTGAACCGCAAGTCGGCCACGCCATCAGCGCCTACGCCCTGGGCGTCATGGTCGGCGCCCCATTGCTGGCGATTCTCGGCGCCAAGTTGCTGCGCAAACACATGTTGCTGTTACTGATGGGCCTGTATGCCCTGGGCAACCTCGCCACCGCCTTCACCCCGACCTTCGGCTCGCTGGTGGCCTTCCGCTTTATCAGCGGCCTGCCCCACGGTGCCTACTTCGGGATTGCCGCCGTGGTCGCCTCCAGCATGGTGCCCAACGACAAACGCGCCGGCGCGGTCGCCCGCGTGATGATGGGCCTGACCCTGGCCATGCTGCTGGGCAACCCCATCGCCACCTTCCTCGGCCAGCACCTGGGTTGGCGCTCGGCGTTCGGGCTGGTCAGCGTGATTGCCTTGTGCACCATCGCGCTGGTCTGGCAATTCGTGCCGCACCGCCACGATGAACAACGCAGCGACCCGCGCAAGGAGATGCGCGCGTTCACCAAACCGCAGGTGTGGATGGCGCTGTCGATTGGCGCCATCGGGTTTGCCGGGATGTTCTGCGTATTCAGCTACCTCGCCCCGACCATGCTCGAAGTGACCCGAGTGTCGCCACAGTGGATTCCGTTCGGGCTGGCAGCGTTTGGCGTGGGCGGGATCATCGGCAACATTGCCGGCGGCAAGCTGTTTGACCGCCTGCAGTTTCGTGCGGTGGGCTTGATATTGGTGTGGTCGATGGCCGTGTTGCTGTTCTTCCCCTTCGCGGCGGCGTCACTGTGGAGCGTACTGCTGAGCATGGGATTGGTCGGCACCATGGTGGCCCTGGCGGCACCGCTGCAGATCCGCCTGATGGACATCGCCCACGAAGCCCCGAGCCTGGCGGCGGCGTCGAATCATGCCGCGTTCAACCTGGCGAACGCACTGGGGCCGTGGTTCGGCGGCATGGCAATCACGGCGGGTTATGGCTGGACAAGCACCGGCTACATCGGCGCGGCGACCGCCCTGGTCGGCCTGGGCCTCTACCTCATCGCCCGCCGCATGAAAGGCGGCCACTGAAACGCCAACGGTGGGAGGGGGCTTGCTCCCGAGAGCAGTGGGTCAGTCAACACACTAACGGCTGACCCCGCCTTCCTCAATCATCATGCAACAACCCCGACCCATACTCCCCATAACTGCTCCCCAGCCCACTGCCGCCAAAATTCATCTTGGCGGCTTTGCTCGGGCTGTGGTCGCCAAACGCCTGGCATCCGCCCGAGAAACACGGGTCGCTACTCACGCCGGACGACCCGGACGAACACGCGCTCAACAGCAACGTGCCTGCAACCATCACGATTTTGACGAGGTTCGAGATCATGTTTTCAGTTCCCTGTGGGCTGGAGGCGCGTGGGTCCTCTCTTGAAGAGGATCGTAGACTTCAAAGGCACGGGGAATGATGAAATTTCACTGCGCGACAGCAGGGGTTCAGGTTGCCGCCTTCGCTATCTAGCCGCCAAGCGTTGAAGGGGAAGTGTTGCTCAGTCGCTGAAGTTCAAGCTGCCTGGCCGCACTGGCCTCAAGGTTGGCGCGCTCTTGATCCAGATACTGATAAATGCTTTGGAGGTTGGCGATTTTCTGCTGGATCTGCGCCATCTTCTTTTCAATCAACTTGGCGCCGTCAGCGCAATCGATCAGTTGGTTGCGCTGCGCATCGAGAATCTCGCCTATTTCCCCGAGGGAAAACCCCATGCTTTGCGCACGCTGGATAAAGTCCAGGTCCTGCAGGGTTTGCTCGGTATAAATACGATAATTGTTGGTTCGCCGTTGCGCTGAGATCAAGCCGATCTGTTCGTAGTAACGCAGCGTATGGCGGCTGGCACCGCTGCGCGCCTCAAGTTCGCCTATTTTCATGAAAACAACACTTGACTATAGAGTTGGGTCGACAGTTTACGCTTGATTTCTCACCTGACCCAAGGAACATAGAAATGAGCGTGGAGTGCTTCGTCACAGGGGGTACCGGCTTCATCGGCCAACATCTGGTGGCGCACCTGAGTGCAAAAGGTCACACCGTACAGGTGTTGATGCGTCGGCCAGAGCGCCTTGCCGCACTGCGCGAACAAGTCGACCAGTTGGGAGGGAACGCGTCCCGGGTATTTGCCGTGGCTGGCGACCTGGAGCAGGACAACCTCGGGCTGAGCCTTGCCGACCGCGAAAGGCTGAGGCAAGCCAGCGTGGTATTTCACCTGGGCGCCCACTTTGCCTGGGGGCTCTCATTGGAGCATTCACGTGCCGTGAATGTGGAAGGCGCCAAGCGCGTGGCGCTATTGGCGGCTGAGCAAAAAAGCCGGTTCGTGATGATCGGCGGCTTCATGCTGAAAAACCATGAACACCTGCAACGCATAGGCATTGATTCTCATCATCCCGAGCTGACCGATTGGCCCGCCCTCTACCGGCGCGTCGGCGCTTACGAGGGGAGCAAGCTGGAGGCACACTTTGCCACCCTGGAGCTGATGTCAGCCATGGGCGCAGACGTGACCATCGTCCATCCCGCCACGGTGTGTGGCCACAGCCACACCGGCCATATCCTCGAAGGTCAGCCACTGATGGAGCTGATACGAAGCCTTATGCAGGGAAAGCTGACCGCCGTGCCCGGCACCGCCGAACACTGGCTGCCGCTGGTCACCGTGGATTATCTGGTCGAGTTGGTGGTGGCCAGTGCTTTTGACCCGGCCATGAAAGGCCAGGAACTGCTGGCACTGGATGCCCAAACGCCCAACTTGCGCGAGCTTTTGGCACAGGTGGCGCAAGCGATCAGCTTGAAGCCTCCCAGGCATCACATTCCGCTGCGATTGCTGAAATGGCTGCTGAAGATTCCTCCCGTCGCGCGGTTTTTGAATACTAGTGTGGAGGCTTTGGACTTCATTCAGACCACGCGTTTTGATACGGAGGCGGTGGAGCAGTTTGCCAAAAGGCATGGGATAGCCAAACCGGATGTAGGTGAGGCTTTGCGGCGTACGGCGGTGTTCGTCAAGGTCCAGGGCGTAGCCACAGGCGAGACTCGTTGACTTACTTTGCGGGCATCCGGAGATCGTGTATTCCATTGAGGCTCAAGGGTCCTTTCTTGCAGAGGATCGTAGACCTCAAAGACACAAGAAATAACGAAGGGACAACACGAGTTCAGGCTGCCGCCTTGCGGTAAGGCGGCGGGAGGAGTTGTCAGACGTTAGCTTTGCTGGCGGCAGGGGCAGCTTGCTCCTGGGCTCGGTCGACGAGTAACGCGCTCAGGTCGATAAGCTGCTGGATGCCCAAGACGATGGCGCGGTGGGGGTCTTCGAGATCGAAGGCCAGGGTGGCGGCCATTTGGTTGGCGGATTCGAGGTTTTCGGAGGCGTTGGCCAAGAGGGTTTCGGTGTCGATGTTGGGGCTAACGAGGAATAGGTTGCCGGGTGGTTGATCGGTGGGCGCTACGTCGTCGGAAGCCGGCAAATAATGATGAATCGCTCGTTGAGCCGCTGCATGAAGCTTGGCGTCATTGGGTGCAGCGTTTGAAGCATACGGCGGATTAGGCGTGACCTTGTACATGGCGAAGCTCCTTAACTATTCAGGAACTGCCAACTCACTTCCACATGAGGGTGGCAGCTGTACGCAGGTGTGGAAGACCAGGGCTAAGGACCCGGCGCACCGAAGTGCCCCGCGCACAGCCGCCGAAACACATGATACAGACGTAAAAAAACGCCGACAGGTGTTTATGACGATTGCGTCTTAGCTTGGTACGGACTTCCACATCCGACCGCTGGTTTTGCAGCGGTTTGGGGAGGTTAGCGAGGGGTGGTCTGAGGGGCAAGCTGAGAAAATTGTGGGAGATTTCCCAGACTATTTTGGACTGGCCACTAGATCATGCTGCCCTCCGATGATGGATTGGAACACCTAAACCTACAGGCCTTATATTCCGGCGCCTGTAGCATCACTCCAAACCACTCTTACCACTTTCGTACCGCCTAGATTCGCTTGGTCTATTTGATCAGATGCAACAGACTAGCCGCATTGCTATGCTTAAGGCTTCATATGAACGGAATCTAGGCAGTACCGACATCCATTATCCGGTGTACTTGGCAAAATAGGCCAAAAATTCGCTTGGAAAAGTCGGTCATCTGATTTTGGAGCTAGGGAGTCCATGCATGACGAACAAGAAAAAAAAACCAGAATACGATCCTTTTACTGCACTACACCCGGTATCACTTGATAGCCATTTGGAAGAGCTAGCAAGAAAACTCTATGAGTTTTCCAGCGAAGGCTCGAAATCTACATGGGACGAAATTAAAACCGGGGATATAAAAGAAAATCCCGATTTAAGAAAGAAATTTCTAGCGTCAGCACATGCCGGAATGTGTGAGGCTCAGAATATGATCATTGAAATCATCCAATCCAATGAGAACCTGACAGACTCACACGATGTTTTACTGAAAGGCATTGCGGACAACATGGCATGGCAGATGATTGGAAATCAACTCTGCTACGCCCGACGCTTCTACAAAGAGCAGCAACCGATAGATCTGAAGCAGTCAAATTTCAACTCAGTTGTTTTAGCAGCCAACCAAACGATGAGCAGAGACCCTGGTAGCTTTTCACTAATTTCCGACTTAACTTCTTTTATCCAAATTGGAGACTTGATTACGATGGGGTCTCTCGGCGGCTTAGGAATTGGCGAAGTCAAAGAGGGCAAAAAAAACCATGAAATATTTGAGTTCATGAAGTTTTTTGCGAAAAGTGGATGCCCACGCTCACTCCACTATTTCGCACAAGAACATGGAAAATCTGGAATTAAGCAACTGCAGAGAATGTCTCGGCAGGTGGAAAGGATGGGCCACGTGAAGGAGGTCATGACGAATGGATCATCACTTGATCCAGATACAAATCAAAAGATACACATTCCAGACGAATTTATTTACATGCCCGATTGGCATGATGAATTGAATGCAATTCTAGAAAAATCTGACTCAAAGGGATGGGCTATAGATATAATCGACGATTGTTTATTCATAGCTTCATACTCAAAAAATTCATTTGCCGGCAAAGGGCATATAGCTTTCAACATATGGTTTGATGACTTCGACGGAGCTAAAAACAGTCCAAGATTCAGATTATTCGATTCTATGACACATCCATTAGCTCTACCCATCTTCAACTTGAATATTTCGTCAGATCACAAATTTGACATCCTATTTGGTAGAAAAAATGTTTGCATCGGACTCAATATAAGCGCCCTACTCGGAAAACTTATTACATCAGGACTTAAGGTACGTGAGGGCACAAACAGAGAGGCCAGCCAGCTTGATCAACAAGGATTCGCCCCTTACCGTCACAATGGCAAAGCTATTTATATAGGTAACGAACATCAAGAAATGGCGCTTATGGATGGTATATTTTTAAGAATCATGTTCCATATTCAACGCCCAGTTGAAACAATACGCGCAATATTAAACGGTTCAGCTGAGCCAATTTAAACACAAGCAAGAAATCTCAGATAACCTTCAGACGCTGCTAGGAATTATCGTCGTCATATCGCAGCACTTTGAGAAATTTTCCATCATTAAGGAAGGGGCGAGGTAAGCATGTCCAAAAAAAGTCAACTCAATTTCATCGCTGAAAAGAAATCTCGGACTCAAAACTGGGAGTATGCTGGCTGGACGGAGCTAGCTTCGCTGCACAGTGGATTCTCCTCGCTCGTTTCTCCTGCACCATATCAAATGTCTCTCCATGTAGTGGCCATCGCATCTTGCATAGAAGCCTTTTCTCGAGCGTGCTTGAAGATCCTGATTGATGGCGATGATAGTCCATACTTGGAAAGAGCAAAAAAGTTCAAAGACCTTACATTTGACTTTGAACTTACGAAAGCGCTGAGTCGTAAGGAGATAACCTTTGGCGATTTGGTCAGCCATAACGTGGGGATCAGCAGCGCTGATCAAATAATAAAACATTTTGACACGCTATTTGAAGGTGACACAGGCTATCGAAACTTTAAGGATAGCTTGTCGACTATTCGTGAATTTATAGAACCACCTGAAGATGCCATTCTTGATGATCCAGACAAGTATGAAATAGAATATGGAGAACTTATTGTTAACGATGCCAATCAGCTAATCTGTGACATCCAAGATATATTTTCAGCTCGGCATATAGCTGCCCATGAAGCAAACTTTACATTGGTCACGTTCGATCAACTGCGTCGTTGGTTTGAAAGCGCAATAACCTTCGCAACTGCTACGCACGAAATTATCGAGCAAAAGGTTAGACCAGGTGCATCACGCGCCGCATTCGGAAGCTCGGTTCAAGCGTTACAAAACTCAGGGGCGCTATACTCCACAATAGAGGGCTTATGGCTCGAGCTAGTGGAAAAATGGAAAGTTGAATGGTGCATTGAGGATACCAACATGAAAAAGTTATTATTAGCAATTAAAGCCTCTGAAGAAGCATTTTCCATATATCTAGAAAAAGAAATTGATGTTCACTATCAGCGTGTGGGTATGATCACGGGAAATGGATATCGCCATCTCGAAGCAAAAATTCAGAAAATCCTTCTTGAATCAAAGGCGGATTATCTCAAGCGACTGAGAGCGGAAGTGTAGCGCTCCATTACCCATGTGCTATTCACAAAATGGCGATCGCATCTCAACGGGATGCGGGAGCCTTTTAGCGCCAAGTTTGAGAGATATCGGGGTCAGACCACGATATCCAATACAGTGAAAACCTAGAGCTCCTCGGCTTTTTCAAAACGGTAAGAAAGGTGTCCTAGTCAGACCACGATACCTGACGCAACGGCAGGCTTCTGATCCTCGATGAGGCTAAGTGCAATGCTGCCGGAGGCCCATCACCTACCTACCCGACACCCACGATGCATCCCTGATAAACTGCGCCCCATTCGCCTTGCTGACTCAGATCCCCCATGCCCCTACAAACCGCTCCCCTCTCCCGCCGCTTCTCCGTCGCCCCGATGATGGACTGGACCGACCGCCACTGTCGCTACTTCCTGCGCCTGCTCTCCAAGCACGCCCTGCTCTACACCGAAATGGTCACCACCGGTGCGATCCTCCACGGCGATCACGAGCGCTTTTTGCGTCACGACGAAGCCGAGCACCCGCTTGCCCTCCAGTTGGGCGGCAGCGTCCCGGCCGACCTGGCGGCGTGTGCGCGCATGGCTGAGGCGGCCGGTTACGATGAGGTGAATTTGAACGTCGGCTGCCCTAGCGACCGCGTTCAGAACAACATGATTGGCGCGATCCTGATGGCGCATCCGGCGTTGGTGGCCGAGTGTGTCAAGGCGATGCGCGATGCGGTGTCGATTCCGGTGACGGTGAAGCATCGTATCGGGATCAATGGGCGCGACAGTTATGCCCAGTTGTGTGATTTCGTCGGGACGGTGAGGGATGCGGGCTGCACCAGTTTTACGGTGCATGCGCGGATTGCGATTCTGGAGGGGTTGTCGCCCAAGGAGAACCGCGACATTCCGCCGTTGCGCTATGACGTGGCGGCGGAGTTGAAGCGGGACTTCCCGGAGTTGGAGATCAATCTCAACGGCGGCATCAAGACGCTGGAGCAGTGCCGGGAGCATTTGCAGACGTTTGATGGGGTGATGCTGGGGCGCGAGGCCTATCACAATCCATATTTGCTGGCCGGGGTGGATCAGCAGTTGTTTGGCAGTGAGGCGCCGGTGATCAGCCGGGCCGAGGCGCTGGCGCAGTTGCGGCCTTATATTGCTGAGCATGTGGCCAGTGGCGGCACGATGCATCATATTACGCGGCATGTGTTGGGGCTGGGCACCGGGTTCCCGGGGGCGCGCAAGTTCAGGCAGTTGTTGTCGGTGGATATTCATAAGGCGGCTGACCCGCTGGCTTTGTTGGATCAGGCTGGAGAGTTGTTGGAAGGACGGTGAGAGTCAGTTGGGGATTGGGTGGTTGAGCTGCCGCTATCGGGAGCAAGCCCCCTCCCACACTGTGCAAGGGCTCGGCTTCAGCTGCAAGCCCTTGCTATAGCGTTAAACTTTTATGGCACTGTTCCGTTGGGTACAGTTATCCATTTTCCGGTATTGCGGTCATATCGCTTCCAATCATTCTCCGTTCTAAGTTTTCGATATAGCGTATTGAATGTCGTACCGCCCAGAATTTGGACTTGAACTTCACCGCCTGCGGTTTTGCAGTTAACCAGCCCTAGAATGGGCGAGTCTGGATTGACTTGGAGTGCATACACCGCTTCTCCAAAGGTTCCGGTGGTGGCGTAGTCCAGTGCAAAACTTACAAACTGGCTTTGCGGGGTGTCGCTCGATTGCAGTGCGAGCAGTCGCATTGTCGTGTAGGTGGCACTGCTAAAACCCGGCTGGTGAAGGTCCGGTCCGTCAATTGCCCAATACTCCTTGGGCGTCCCCCCTCGCTTGACGAACTTCTCCAGGTCATTCTGGGCCTTGGCGTAGATCACGCCCTCCTTGAGCTTCTGGACATGCCAGTTGTTGGTGTCTGCGTTTTCATACGCGCGATACACCCAGGTGGCAGGCGCCGTCACTCTGGAATCGGTGATCTTGCCTCCGTAGGTCGAGGTCAGTTCATTTTCCTTTTCAAGGGTTCGGCTCCCTATCGGTTTACCGGCCTTGGCAGTGTCGATGATTGCGCGCATTTCCTGGGTATCGTAACAACCGGCACTGAGTGCCTGCTGCACCGTTACCTCGGCAAATGCTGCGGTGGAACATATAAAACCCATGGCAGCGAATAGCGTTGATATATTCCGTTTCATTACATCTCTCCTTTGTTTCGCAACTAACTAACAAACAGGTTTAATGAACAGGCACACGCGCTTCGCCGCTAACGGTGATATCACAAGAATTTTTATCGGCTTACTTTGGCGTTTGCCAGTCAGGTATAGCACAGGTAGAAAAAGCAACAATCAACGTCAATAAAAATAAAGTTTTCACAACTTCAAAACATGCATATTCCCCATAGCAATAGCTTAATGACAAGGGAGCGACTCACATAAAATCCAGTTGAACCTCCCCTCGATTTTGGCCTCCTATTGAGCAGCAGAGCCGAGGATTCAAACGGCTGTTTTCAGGTTATCGCCCTCGCAAACGCTCGAACGCGTTTGCGCCCTTGAGCGCCTGCCGGTGCTCGGGTAATGTCATCAGACCCATAGGACAGAGCACGCCCATGACTTCCAAGCTGGAACAACTCAAGCAATTCACCACTGTCGTTGCCGATACCGGCGATTTTTCGACACTCGCCAAGCTCAAGCCACAGGACGCCACCACCAACCCTTCCCTGCTGCTCAAGGCCGCATCGATTTCAGGCTATGCCACGCTGCTGGACGAGTGCGTGAAGGACTGCAATGGCGATGTGGGCCTGGCCAGCGACCGTTTTGCGGTGGCAGTGGGTCAAGAGATCCTCAAAGTCGTGCCGGGCCGTATTTCCACCGAGGTGGATGCGCGCCTGTCGTTCGACGAAGACGCCATTCTCAAGCGTGCGCACCGTCTGATCGACCTGTATGAAAAAGCCGGGGTTGGTCGTGACCGTGTACTGATCAAGATCGCCTCTACTTGGGAAGGCATCCGCGCGGCAGAGAAGCTGGAAAAAGAAGGCATCCAGACCAACCTGACCCTGCTGTTCTCCTTCGCACAGGCCGTGGCCTGCGCCGAAGCCGGGGTATTCCTGATTTCACCGTTCGTGGGCCGTATCTACGACTGGTACAAGAAGGCCACCGGCAACGAATACACCGGCGCGGATGATCCGGGCGTACAGTCGGTGACGCGCATCTACAACTACTACAAGGCCAATGGCTATAAGACGGTAGTGATGGGTGCGAGCTTCCGTAACCTGAGCCAGATCGAGGAGTTGGCGGGGTGTGATCGCCTGACCATCAGCCCGGATCTGCTGGAGAAGCTGGCGGCCGATACCGGCAAGCTTGAGCGCAAGCTGTCGCCGGGGCATTCCGGTGAGGCACGTATCCATATGGACGAAAAGGCGTTCCGCTGGGCATCCAACGAAGACGCCATGGCGACTGAGAAGCTGGCGGAAGGTATTCGCCAGTTTGCTCGCGACCAGGAGAAGCTGGAAGCGTTGTTGTCGGCCAAGCTGTAAGACAGACGGCAGCAAAAAGGGCGGCACCTGTGAGGGTGCCGCCCTTTTTTGTGTTCGCCAATCTCAAACCGACCTCAGTCCAACGGTGGGAGGGGGCTTGCTCCCGATGGCGGTGGGTCAGTTATGAATTCAGTGGCTGACACACTGCAATCGGGAGCAAGCCCCCTCCCACAGTTGGATAGGGTTTCAACTGGCGATCAGTGACGTTCGAGGGCGTTGACGAGGTCGTGGAAGGCTTCGCGGTTGGACTCGTTCAAGCCCATCAGGATCTTGTGTGCTTCGAGCACCTTGACCCGTACGATTTCTTCGGACTGGTCTTGCGAAGGCAAGTCGGTCAGGCACTCAGGGCACGGGATCGGGCGGTCAACGATGTTGAACACCTGGTCGAAGCCCATGGACTGCAGCAGACGGGTGATGTCTTCGTGGGTGGTGACCACAGTCGGCAACAGGCCGACCTTCTGCCGAGACAGAATGGACAACTTGGCCAGCAGGCCCAGGGTGGTGCTATCGATGCTGCGGGTTTCGGTCAGATCGATCACGATCGCCGAGAAGTTCAGCGCTGTGAAGATCCGCTCAATCGTCGCATCCAGCGCCGAACACAAGGTCAGGCGCACTTCACCGACAAATTTCAGGACGAATGTCCCGTCTTGCTCGGCGAATTGGATTCTTCCGGTACTCATCAAAGATTCCTGCTCAACACCAATAGGGCGATATCATCCGGCATCTCCCCTAGCGTGGCCAATCCAAACACTTGCCGCAGGCCATCCAGGCTGCCGCCCGCCGACTTGACCTTTTGGGGCAAGGCGGCTTCTTTCTCCTTGAGTGTAGGCTCTGGAAGCAGGTCCAGGATACCGTCGGACATCAGCGTGAGGCTGAAGGTCGGCGGCAGTTCCAGGATGTGGTCTTCGTAGGTGGCTTCATTGAACAAGCCTACGGGCAGACCACGCCCTTCCAGGTAACGCACACTGTCGGGAGTGTATAAAACAGGCATCGGCAGGTGACCGCCAATACTGTAGGTCAGAAGACCGGTTTCTTCGTCAATCACGCCGCCGACCATCGTCACGTGCTTGCCCAGCTTGCAGCTGATCAGGCCTCGGTTGATGTGGCCCAGCACCTCGGAGGGGGTGAACTCCGGCAAGGTGCCATTGCGCTTGGATTCAAACAACAACCGCGTGGTCATGAACTTCAACAACACGGTGACAAAAGCCGATGAAGCGCCATGGCCGGAAACGTCGGCCAGGTAGAACGCCACACGTCGCTCATCCACACGGAAGTAGTCGACAAAATCACCCGACAGGTACAACGACGGGATGATCTGATGGGCGAACTTGAACTCGTCGATGGTCCACGGGCTGACCGGCAGCATGTTCATCTGCACCTGGCGACCGGCGTTCTGGTCTTCCTGAAGCAGGTTGAGGCTGGCCTCGAGCTCGCGGTTGGCGGTTTCGAGCTTTTCGCGGTAGCGCTGGTTCTCGACCAGCAGGCGGGCACGGTCCAGCGCGCGGCGCACCGAGTGCTCCAGCACGGCGAGGTCTTCCAGGGGCTTGATCAGGTAATCGGCGGCGCCCAGGCGCAGGGCCTCCACGGCATCGTTCATCACGCCGGCACCGGACACGACAATCACCGGCGTCTGCGGCGCAAGCTCGGTCACCTGGCGGATCAGCTCAAGGCCACCCATCTGGGGCATGCGCAGGTCGCAGATCACGAGGTCGGGCTTGTCGCGCTCGAACACCTGGAGACCCTGTTGGCCGTTACCGGCCTGCAGGACGCTGAAGCCACTGTCTTCCAAATAGGCCGCGAGGCTCGCGCGCACTACTTCGTCGTCATCGATTATCAGCAGCGTGGCACTGGTTTTTTGCATGTGGGCAAACGGCGCCAGAATTAGGTTGGCGTAGGTGGCTCGACAATGGCCGGGCTCACGTACTGGATTCGCTTTCTAGCCTCTCTGTCCTACAAAGCATAGGCAATTAGCCCACGCACAACTGTAATGCAGAGGTGCCCTTCTAAGGCGCAGACGGTACTCCCATCCGTCAGGGGTTTCAAGCTCATGCCGATGGTCGCCGGGCGTCTTTACACCGCAAATCACCGGGAGTTATAAGAACAGCCAACACCACAACACAAAGTAAGGATGGAACCCATGAGCGAACACGAGCGCGACTACGCCGAAAAACGCGATTTCATCCGCATGCGGGTGGATGCCGATGTGTCGTTGATACACGCCGGGCAGGAGATTGCCGGGGTATGCCTGGACCTTTCCAGCTCCGGCATGCAGGTGCAGGCCCCTCGCCAGTTCAACGTGGGTGACCAACTGACCGTGCGCATCGATTCAGAGCACGCGGCTCTCAAGGGGCTAGAGGCGGACACCGAGGTGGTATGGACCAAGGCCATGGGGGAGGAGCAGCATTTGGGCCTCAGAATCTTGAAAATGCGCTGAATACCGCTCATAAAAAAGGCGACCACTGAGGGTCGCCTTTTTCCATTTCAAAATGTCACGACTTAAAAGTCGTCGACGACCTTGCCGTCCTTGACCTTGAACTCGCGGTTCTGCAGGTAAGCGTTACGGATGAAGGTGTATTTATCGCCGGTGATCAACTTCTCGCTGTCGAGCAAGCTTGCACGGGTATCAACCACGTTCAGGCCGAAGGTGCTGTTGCGCCAGCCGATATCGTTCATGTAGCGATACGGTTGAGTGTAGGTGTCCACGTACTTGGACGGCGCATCACGCAATGTGCTCGGGCCCAGCAACGGCAGCATCACGTAAGGGCCGCTGCCCACGCCCCAGTAGCCGAGGGTCTGGCCGAAGTCTTCGTCGTTACGGTGCAGCCCCATTTTGGTGCCGACATCAATAAAGCCCAGCACGCCGAATGTGGTGTTCACCAGCAGGCGCGCGGTGTCGACGCCGGCCGCATGCGGTTTGAGCTGCAACACGTCGTTGGCAAAGTTGCCCACGTCGCCGATGTTGCGGAAGAAGTTATGGACGCCCGTCTGCACAAACTGCGGGGTGACAAACTGATAACCCTGGGCCAATGGCTTGAGCGCGTAGGTATCAACGGTGTCGTTGAAGGTGAAGATTGGGCGGTTGACGCTTTCCCATGGATCGTCTTCGGACGCAGCCTGGGCGGCGAACGGGGCCATTAAAATAGTGGCACACACAGATAGCTGAGCGAAATATTGGCTCCAGCGCATAGCTTTGGCTCCTTGAATAGTCTGTCATGGGCGCTATGCCCTGAAGAAGATCGTCAGTATATGACGGAAGTATCAATTTAGGCAGCTAGTAGGAAATGTCATATGGAAAACGAACAAAATTCCTACAATCTCCTGTCAGTGTCATCTGCTTGTCATCGCGCCTCGCTAGCGTCACAGCTATTTCAGGGATGTCGAAATGCCTCACGCCGAAATTGCCGTCGCCAGCGCCCCCGCCTTGACTGCTGTCCTATTCGGCCTGAGTGGCTGCCTGGTGGATTTCGGTTCCCAGGCACGCACCGATTCGTCCTCTCCCGACTCCCAGGCCACCCCGGGCGCCCTGAAGATCCTGCGCAGCCTCAAGGATCAGGGCGTGCCTTGCGCCTGGTTGGATGAGCTGCCCCCGGCAGTGACTCAGCCACTGGCTTCCGGATTGCCCAGTTGGTTGAAGGCAACACCTCCCTCCTCCATCCGCTGGCCTGCGCCGCATGCGTGCTGGCAAGCCTTGATGGAACTCAACATCGAACGCCTGGACGGCTGCGTGCTGGTCAGCGGTGAACCACGCCTGCTGCAATCGGGGCTCAATGCCGGGCTGTGGACCATTGGCTTGGCCTCCTGTGGCTCACTCTGCGGCTTGGCGCCCGAGCCATGGCAGGCTCTTACCGAGCAACAGCGCGAGCACAAACGCGCCAAAGCCACGGTAGCGCTGTATGGGCTGGGCGTGCACTCGGTGATCGATCACCTGGGCGAACTCGGCACTTGCCTGGCAGACATCAGCCGGCGCCGGCTCAAAGGCGAAAAGCCCTGATCGAGATCATGCACAGTCGGCGCCGGTGGATTAATCTACAGGTCAGCCCGTAGACCTTTCTCGGCGTGCCGCGGTCTATGCCAGTGCCTATCGATAAAAGGAAAAATGTCATGCCTGATCGCAAAAAACTGGAAGAACAGGTCGAAATCCTGCGCGGGCAACTGGAACAGGAACCGCCGCTGTCGCTGGAAAAACGTGAAGCACTGGAAGAGCTGATTGCCCGATTCGAAGTGCAACTTGAATTGGAACCGGCGACGCAGACACCCAGCATTGCTGACGATGTAAACCGGGCGTTGGAGGGTTTTGAACTGGATCATCCAGGCATTGCCGGGACACTGCGCAATATCGTGATCACCTTGGGCAACATCGGGATCTGATCTCCCCGTCAGCCAAGCGCAGATCCAATGTGAGAGGGGCAAACTCCCCTCCCACACTTTGAACCTGGGTACAGGCTACTGACGAGCCAGGCGCACGTTCTGGAACGTCACATTCTCGGTACTGCGATATGGGTTGATATCCAACCCGCCACGGCGCACATACCGCGCATATACCGTCAACTTCTCCGGCTTGAGCAAGCGCTGCAGGTCCAGGAAGATGCGTTCCACACACTGCTCATGGAAGTCCGAGTGCTGGCGAAAGCTCACGATATATTCCAGCAGGCTGGCGTGATCCAGCGCCGAACCCCGGTACTCCACCACTACGCTGCCCCAATCGGGCTGGCTGGTGACCGGGCAATTGGATTTGAGCAAGTGGCTGTGCACGCTCTCTTCGACGATGCGCGAATCGTCGCAGCGCAGCAATTCGGGGCGCGGATGCTCGTAGTTGCTGACACTGATATCCAAGCCGTCGATACACACGCCCGGTAAGGCCATCACGCCCTCGGCCTCTATCTCGGCCAGACTGCGGATGCGTACCGTCACCGGCTTGCCGGCGGCGGCGCTGAGGTCGTCGCGCAGCGTCGCTTCCAGGCCCTGGATGTCGGCAAAGGCGGTCTGGTTCAGCGAGTTGAGGTACAGCTTGAAAGACTTGGACTCGATGATGTTCGGCGAGTCGGCCGGGATGCTGAACTCACCGATGGCCACCACCGGCTTGCCCGACGGCAACAGCCAGGACAATTCGAAGCAGTTCCAGAAATCCACGCCCTTGTAAGGCAGGGTCTCGGCACTCAGGCCAAGCTCGGCCCATTTGGCGGCACGAGGGATCGGAAACAGCAACGACGGCGTGTAAGTGGAGATGTATTCACTGGACTTGCCCAGCGGCGAATGTTCGGCTGCGGGATGCATGGCGGAAACCTGGCTAAATAAACCGCGCCAGTCTATCAGCCTTTGCTCCCGCGCCTAAACGGCACCGGATCAATCGACGTTGAGCTTGCCGACCATACCCGCCTGGTAGTGCCCGGGAAGGTTGCACGCAAACTCCAGGCCGGTGGATTTACTGAACGTCCAAGTCAATTCGGCGGTTTTACCCGGCTCGACCAGCACGCTGTTGGGATCATCATGCTGCATGCCGGCCCCGTCACCATGCCCCATGGCACTGTGGTTCATCTTGCCCATGCCGGTAGCGGTGAGCATGCCGCTGGCCTGCATCTGTAACATTTCCTTCTGGTGCTCGGCATGCATCGCCGCATCGCCCAGGTTGAACTCGTGGAGCAACTGGCCTTTGTTGACGAGCACAAAACGCACCGTCTCACCGGCTTTTACGTCCAGTGACTTGGGCGCAAACGAAATGTCCTGCAGGACCACTTCCACGGTGCGCGTGGCTTTGCTCGCCGGCGCCGGCTGGCCAAATGCGAAGGTGTGGGCTGCATCGGCAGCCGCATCGAAACTCAACGCCAACAAGCAACCCGCCAGGATCAGGGGTGTACGCAACGCCATGGTTCTTCTCCAAAAATGTGTGACTCGCTTGACCCGCACTTTAAGATTACGCCGCTGCCAGCTACCTGACTGCTAGATTACAACTTTGTCAGGTTGCGCCCTTCCCCCGGCGCCCACGGTATAAAGCCCGTCGAGCCCCGTTGCCAAGAGCTGCCCATGAAACTGCTGATCGTCGAAGACCAACCCAAGACCGGCCAATACCTGCGCCAGGGCCTAGCCGAAGCTGGGTTTACCACCGAGTTGGTGGCTGACGGCACCACGGGCCAGCACCTGGCACTGACCGGTGACTACGACTTGCTGATCCTCGATGTGATGCTGCCGGGCCGCGACGGCTGGCAGATCCTGCAAGCGGTGCGCAGCGCCGGCCTGGAGCTCCCGGTGTTGTTCCTGACCGCCCGCGATGCCGTGGAAGACCGCGTGCACGGCCTGGAACTGGGAGCCGACGACTATCTGGTCAAACCTTTCGCATTTTCCGAACTGCTGGCCCGCGTACGCAGCCTGTTGCGCCGTGGCAGCAGCGCCCCGCAGGAAACGGCACTGCAACTGGCTGACCTGCGCCTGGACTTGATCCGCCGCCGTGTCGAACGGGACGGCCAGCGTATCGACCTGACCGCCAAGGAATTCGCCCTGCTCGAACTGTTACTGCGGCGCCAGGGCGAAGTGCTGCCCAAGACCTTGATCGCCTCCCAAGTGTGGGACATGAACTTCGACAGCGATACCAACATCATCGAAGTGGCCATCCGCCGGCTGCGCTTGAAAGTCGACGATCACTACGCCAACAAACTGATCCACACCGTGCGCGGCATGGGTTATGTGCTGGAGGAACGCGCCAATTGATCAAGCGTTTATCCCTGGCCAGCCGCCTGGCACTGTTGTTTGCCGCCTGCACGGCGGTGGTCTCGTTGCTGGCCGGCGTGCTGTTCAACCGTGCCAGCGAAGCGCATTTCCTTGAACTGGACCAACAACAGCTCGACAACAAGCTGCTGGCCTTGCGTGCGACTTTGCAGGGTGTCGACTCGCCGCAGTCGTTCGCCCAACGCGAAGCACAACTGCGTACCGAACTCCTTCACCAGCAGGACCTGACGCTGCGCATCAGCGCCGCCGGCCAGCGCTGGCTGGACAACGCGCCCAGCATTAGCCTACCCGAGGCCCCCGGCCTGCACAGCCTGCAAAGTGCAGGCACCGAGTACCGGGTGTATAACGCGCCCCTGAGAGCAGGCCAGCCCGACTCGCCGCAACTGACCCTGATACTCGACATCACCCACCACCAGCACTTCCTGCAACGCATGCAACACCTGATCTGGCTCACCGTCGGGCTATCAGCCCTGGCTACCGCCCTGCTCGGCGCCTGGGCGGCACGCAGTGGGTTACGGCCATTGCGGCGCATGGGGGAAGTGGCCGCCGGCGTGTCCGCGCACTCACTGACCCAGCGGCTGCCCCAGGAACAAATGCCGGTGGAACTGGCCGAACTGGCGCAGGCTTTCAACGCCATGCTTGGCCGCCTGGATGATGCCTTCCAACGCCTGTCGGCGTTCTCCGCCGACATCGCCCATGAACTGCGCACGCCTCTGTCCAACCTGTTGACCCAGACCCAGGTCATCCTTACCCAACCGCGCCCGCTCGAGGACTATCGGGAGGCCCTGCACAGCAATCTGGAAGAGCTGCAATGGATGGCGCAGTTGGTGAATGACATGTTGTACCTGGCCAAGGCGGATCACGGTTTGCTGGTACCCAAGCGGGAAGCGTTGGCGTTGGCGGATGAAGTGGATGCGTTACTGGAGTTCTTCACCTTGCTGGCCGAAGACGCACAGATCAGCCTGGTTCGCGAGGGGACAGCCCAGACGACGGGTGATCGCGGGATGTTGCGCCGGGCACTGTCGAACCTGCTGGATAACGCGCTGCGCTTTACGCCTGCGGGGGGCGAAGTGCGTGTGCGCCTGCAGAACGGGGTGAGGCTTTGCGTGGAAAACACCGGTAAAGGTATTCCAGCGGCAGTGCTGCCGAGGTTGTTTGACCGGTTCTATCGCGCCGACCCGGCGCGCCGTGAAGGCAGTAGCGAGCATGCGGGGCTGGGGCTGGCGATTACCCAGTCGATTGTGCGGGCGCATGGGGGGAGGATTTTCTGTGAGTCCGAGGCGGGATGGACGCGGTTTGTGATTGAGTTGCCCGCCGGGATTTGATGCAAGATGGGCCGGCGCTATCGGGAGCAAGCCCCCTCCCACATTTGGATGTATTCACAAATCAAAATGTGGGAGGGGGCTTGCTCCCGATAGCGGTCTCGAAACCTACGAATATCTCAGCGCATGCGCCGGCTCGATCTTCGCCGCCCGATAAGCCGGGTACAACGTCGCCAAAAAGCTCAGCACAAACCCGGCCGTGCAAATCAGCAACACATCGCCGCCCTGCAGCTCCGAGGGCAGGTTGCTGACAAAATACACATCCGAGCTGAAGATATGCTGCCCGGTCACCCGCTCCAGCCAGCCCACCAGTTCACTCACGTTCAATGCCGCGATCACACCGAGCACGCCACCGATCAAGGTGCCGACGATGCCGATCACCGTGCCCTGCACCATGAAGATCGCCATGATCTGGCGCGGCGTGGCACCGATGGTGCGCAGGATCGCGATATCCGCGCCCTTGTCGTTCACGACCATGATCAGGGTGGCGATGATGTTGAACGCAGCGACGGCGACGATCATCAGCAACAGCAGGCCGATCATGGTCTTTTCCATCTTCATCGCGCTGAACAGGCTGCCCTGGGTGTGGGTCCAGTCATCGGCCTTGTAGGCGGCGCCCAGGCTGGCGGCGATATCCGCCGAGACCTTGGGCGCTGCGTACAGGTCTTTCACCGCCAGGCGCACGCTTTGCACCTGGTTCGGCTGCCAATGCTGTATCTGTGCCGCGTCAGCCATGTGGATCAAGGCCATGGAGCCATCCAGCTCGGCGCCGACCTTGAAGATACCGACCACGTTCAAACGCTGCATGCGCGGCGTGATGCCCCCCGGTGCAGTGCTGACTTCCGGCACGATCAGGGTCAGCTTGTCCCCCACGTTCAGGCGAAAGCGCCGTGCGGTGATTTCGCCCACCACCACACCGAACTCGCCTGGCTTGAGGTCATCCAGTTTGCCGCGCACGATGTGCTGGGCCACGATGGATACCTTGCCTTCCTGGGCCGGGTCGACGCCGCTGATCTCGATCGGCTGCATCGCACCTTTGTAGGAAAACATGCCATCCATCTGCGTGAACGGCACGGCCGCCGTGACTTCAGGGTTCTTCATGGCGGCCGCAGCCACCGGCTGCCAGTCATTGATCGGGTTCACGCCGACGATGGTGGCGTGGGGCACCATGCCCAGGATGCGCGAACTCATTTCGCGCTGGAAACCGTTCATCACCGACAGCACCACGATCATCGCCAATACGCCCAGGGCGAGACCGATCATCGAGGTCATCGAGATAAACGAAACAAAACGGTTGCGGCGCTTGGCGCGGGTATAGCGCGTGCCGATGAAAATCGATAACGGTCTGAACATTCGCGGGCACCGTTGAAAAAATGGAAAACCCGACGTCCGGCGCCGGGCTTGAAACGGGTCAGATGGCGACCAGATGACCTTCCTGCAAGTGCAACACGCGGTCCATCTGGCGGGCCATGCTCATGTCATGGGTGACCACCAGGAACGCGGTGCGCATCTGGGTACTCAGTTCCAGCATCAAGTCCTTGATGCCCTGGGCCGTGTGGGTATCGAGGTTGCCGGTGGGCTCATCCAGCATCACCAGCCCGGGGTTGTTGACCAGGGCACGAGCAATCGCCACGCGCTGGCGTTCACCGCCGGACAGCTCGGCCGGTTTGTGCTCCAGGCGATGCCCCAGGCCGACACGCTCCAGCAGCGCCTTTGCGCGCTGGCGCGCTTCCGGGATGGCGGTCTTGCCGATCAGCAGCGGCATGCACACGTTTTCCAGGGCGGTGAATTCCGGCAACAGGTGGTGGAACTGGTACACAAAACCGAGCGAACGGTTGCGCAGTTGGCCACGGGCCTTCTCGCCCAGCGCCGACAATTCTTCACCGGCCAGCCAGACGCTGCCCGCCGACGGCGTATCCAGGCCGCCCAACAGGTTGAGCAAGGTACTCTTGCCGGAACCGGAACTGCCGACGATCGCCACGCGCTCGCCAGGATGAAGTTCCAGTTGCAGGTTGGACAGCACCACCACCGACTCCGGGCCTTCCTCGTAGGATTTGCCCAGGTTGCGGCAGCTCAGGATTGCTTTTTCACTCATGCCCGATTCACTCATAACGTAAGGCCTGTGCTGGCTGGGTACGTGCCGCGCGCCAGGCTGGATACAGGGTGGCAAGGAAACTCAAGACCAACGCGGCACCGCCGACCATCAACACGTCTTGGGCCTGAACCTGGGACGGCAGGTAGTCGATGAAGTAGACGTCGGCGTTGAGGAACTTGTGGCCGATGACTTTTTCCAGCGCAGCGATGGCGGCGCTGACATTCAGCGCGGCGAGAATGCCGACAGCGGTGCCGATCAACGTGCCGACCACGCCGATCACGGTGCCCTGCACCATGAAGATCGCCATGATCTGCCCCGGCGTGGCGCCGAGGGTACGCAGGATCGCGATGTCACCCTTCTTGTCATTCACCACCATCACCAGCGTGGAAATGATGTTGAAGGCCGCCACGGCGACGATCAGCAGCAACAGCAGGCCGATCATGGCTTTCTCCATGCGGATGGCCTGGTAGAGGTTGCCGTGGGTGCGGGTCCAGTCGCGTGCGTAGTACTGGCTGTCGCCCAAGTGCTGGGCGATTTCCCACGACGCGCGCGGTGCATCGAACAGGTCGTTGAACTTCAGCCGCAGCCCCTGCACCTGATCCGGCTGCCAACGGTGCAGGCGGGCCAGGTCGGTGAGGTTGGTCAGGCCGAGGTAGCCGTCGATTTCGCCGGCGCCCACGTGGAAGGTGCCGACCACAGTGAAGCGCTTCATGCGCGGGAACATGCCCGCCGGGGTCACGGTGACTTCCGGCGCGACGAAGGTCAGCTTGTCGCCCACCCCCACACCGAGCTTGGCCGCAGCCTTGTCGCCGATCACGATGCCGAAGCTGCCGGGCGCCAGGTCGTCGAGTTTGCCTTGCAGCATGAACTTATCGATGATCGAGACCTTGCGCTCCTCGGCCGGGTCGATGGCATTGAGCAGGATCTTCTGCACCTTGCCGTCGTTGGTCAGCAACCCCTGCATCTGGGTAAAGGGCGCCACGGCCACTACCTTGGGGTTCTGCTTGACCTTGTCGGCCAGGCTTTGCCAGTCGCTGATGGGCGAATCGGCCTCGATGGTCGCGTGGGGCACCATGCCCAGCACGCGGGTGCGCATCTCATGGTCGAAGCCGTTCATGACCGACAGCACCACGATCATCACGACCACGCCCAAGGCGAGCCCGATCATCGAGGTCAAGGAAATGAACGACACAAAATGATTGCGGCGCTTTGCACGGGTATAACGCGTGCCAATGAATACGAAGAGAGGTCTGAACATGTCGGGGCTTGTTCGGAGGAAAAGAAGACGTCCCGGTGGCGGGGTCTGGTAAGCAGCTTTACACTCTGACCATTACCGTTACCTGGGGTTCGCCATGTCGACATTAGATGAAGAAGAGCGCCGCGAATACTACCGTATCGACGACATGATCGCACTCCAAATCAAATGCCTGTCCGCCCCCGAAGCCGCGAGCAAGGAAGTGTTGCAGGATGATTCGCCGCTGTTCAATCTGCTCAGCGAGCTGCACCTCAGTGAATTCGAAGCCCAACACCTGTTACGCCAGCTCAGCGAGAAGGATCGTACCCTCGCCGCGTTCCTGCGCGTGCAGAACAAACGCCTGGACCTGCTCAGCCAGATCATGGCCCGTGGCCTGCTCGATGAGGTCGGCGCACCGCAGCCGGTGATCATTTCCGAAGGGGGCATCGATTTCCAACACCCCACCCCGCTGGCTACCGGCACTCACCTCGCCGTCAAGCTGGTGCTCATGCCCCAGGCCCTTGGCCTGCTGCTGCGTGCGCGGGTAACCCATTGCGACCCCAAGGGCAGTGGTTTTGACGTGGGCACCGAATTCGAAGCCATGACCGATGCCCAACGCCAATTGCTGGCGCGCTATATCCTGCAGAAACAAGCACAGGAACGCCGCTTGGCGCGGGAAAAGAGCGACGCCCCAGACACCTGATTCATCTTTACCCGGCCAGCAGACCTGGCATTAAGGAGCAATTGTGACCCTGATCTACGGCCATCGCGGTGCCAAAGGCGAAGCACCGGAAAACACCCTGACCAGCTTTCAGGAGTGCCTCAAGCACGGTGTACGCCGTTGCGAACTGGACCTGCACCTGTCCATGGACGGCGAGTTGATGGTCATCCACGACCCGACCCTCAAGCGCACCACCGACCGGCGCGGCAAAGTCGTCGAGTATTCGGCGGCCGACCTTGTGAAGATGGACGCACGCAAAGGCGGCCCGGGCTGGGTCAAGCCGTGCCCGATTCCCCGCCTGGAAGAACTGTTCGAACAGTGCGACTTCGATCACTGGCAACTGGAAGTCAAAAGCGCTTCACGCACCCGCGCCGCCACCACCGTGCTGGCGATCCGGGAAATGGCTGTACGCTTTGGCCTGATGGACAAGGTCACCGTGACCTCAAGCTCGCGGGAAGTGTTGAAGGCGGCGCTGGAACTGACCCCGGACCTGTCACGCGGCCTGGTTGCCGAGTATGCCTGGCTCGACCCGCTGAAGATCGCGCAGAACTATGGCTGTGAGATCCTGGCGTTGAACTGGACGTTGTGCACCCCTGAGCGCCTGGAAAAAGCCCAGCGTCAGGGCCTGCACGTGTCCGTGTGGACAGTCAACGAACCTGCGCTGATGCGCAGGCTCGCCGACTTCGGCGTAGATAGCCTGATTACAGACTTTCCCGGTTTGGCCACTGCCACCCTAGAGAATTACTGAAATCGGTCTCCCCGGCCGGCTCAGGCCACCGGCCGGAGCCGCTCAAAAAAGCCGGTTGAGGCCGTCGTAGGCCGCTACCCGATAGGCTTCGGCCATGGTCGGGTAGTTGAAGGTGGTGTTGACGAAATACTTGAGGGTATTTTGCTCACCCGGCTGGTTCATGATGGCCTGGCCGATGTGTACGATCTCCGACGCCTGGTAGCCGAAGCAATGCACGCCGAGGACTTCCAGGGTTTCGCGATGGAACAGGATCTTCAGCATGCCTTGCGGCTCGCCGGCGATCTGCGCACGCGCCATGCTCTTGAAGAACGCCTTGCCCACTTCATAAGGCACCTTGGCCTTGGTCAGTTCGTGCTCGTTCTTGCCGATCGAGCTGATCTCCGGAATGGTGTAGATCCCGGTCGGCACGTCGTTCACATAGCGCCAGCTGCCATTGTCGACGATGCTGCCCGCCGCCGAACGGCCTTGGTCGTGCGCCGCACTGGCCAGGCTTGGCCAACCGATCACGTCACCCGCGCCGTAGATGTTCGGCACGCAGGTGCGGTAATTCTCGTCCACCTCGATCTGGCCACGGCTGTTGACCTTGACCCCGATGTTTTCCATGCCCAGCTTGTCGGTGTTGCCGGTACGGCCGTTGCACCACAACAAGGCGTCGGCCTTGATCTTCTTGCCGGACTTGAGGTGCAGGATCACACCATTGTCCAGGCCTTCGACCCGCTCATACTCTTCGTTATGGCGCACGGTGATGTTGTTGTTGCTGAAGTGGTAGCTCAACGCCTGGGAAATTTCCGAGTCGAGGAAGCTCAGCAACTGGTCGCGGTTGTCCACCAACTCCACCAGCACGCCCAGGCCGCTGAAGATCGAGGCGTATTCACAGCCGATCACGCCGGCGCCGTAGATGATCAGTTTGCGCGGGGTATGGCCCAGGCTGAGGATGGTGTCGCTATCGTAGATACGGGCGTGGTTGAAATCGATATCGGCCGGGCGATACGGGCGCGAACCGGTGGCGATGATGATGTGCTTGGCCACCAGCTTCTCGACCACACCATTGGAGCACACCACTTCAACGGTTTGCTCGTCGGCGAAACTGCCGGTGCCGAAGAACAGGTCGACACGGTTACGGGCGTAGTAACCGGTGCGCGAGGCCACCTGCTTGGCGATGACTTTCTCGGCACTTTTCAACACATCCGGAAACGAGAACCAGCGCGGCTCACCAATGGCCCGGAACATCGGGTTGGTGTTGAACTGCATGATCTGGCGCACCGAGTGACGCAAAGCCTTGGACGGGATGGTGCCCAGGTGGGTGCAGTTACCGCCGACCTGGCGACGGCTATCGACCATCGCCACCTTGCGCCCTGCCTTCGCAGCGTTCATCGCCGCACCTTCTCCAGCCGGGCCGGAACCCAGTACCACCACGTCGTAGTTGTAGACAGCCATGCGTACTCCTCAGAACAGGCCAGGCGCACGGTTGGACGCCTGGCTAAATCATGCCGCGGCCAGCGGTCATGAAGGACAATTCGGCTCAAGTGTGTGAACCGGGGCACAGTCTATATAAGGCTCAACGCCGCGCACATTAACCCTTGGTCGCGTCATAGGCCAGTATTGACTTAACGACAGATCCAGGAAATTGCAATAACTGCGACAACCAGTCACTTGACTATCGGTTTTTATTGCCTGGCATGGCTAATACACATATGGTTACAAAACTGTTCAGTGAAGCCTCGCGTAGCGACTTTGCAGCAAGGATGACCAGCGACCAGGGATCACCAATAAGATAGCCAAAATGAGTGCATGACATGTCCACGTCAACGGGCAAAGGCAAAGCGATCTTTCGCGTTGTCAGCGGTAACTTCCTCGAAATGTTCGACTTCATGGTCTACGGCTTCTACGCCACGGCCATTGCCAAGACCTTCTTCCCCACCGACAGCGCCTTCGCGTCCCTGATGCTGTCCCTGGCGACGTTCGGTGCCGGCTTCCTCATGCGCCCGCTGGGTGCGATCTTCCTCGGCGCCTACATTGACCGTCACGGCCGCAAAAAAGGCCTGGTGATCACCCTGGCGCTGATGGCCGCCGGCACCATCCTGATTGCCTGCGTGCCGGGGTATGCCACCCTGGGTGTCGCGGCGCCACTGATCGTACTGCTTGGCCGCCTGCTGCAAGGCTTCTCCGCCGGCGTGGAGCTGGGCGGCGTTTCGGTATACCTGGCGGAAATCGCCACACCGGGCCGCAAGGGCTTTTTCGTCAGTTGGCAGTCCGCCAGCCAACAGGCCGCGGTGGTATTCGCCGGCCTGCTCGGCGTGGGCCTGAACCACTGGCTCAGCCCCGAAGAAATGGGTGACTGGGGCTGGCGCGTGCCGTTCCTGATCGGCTGCCTGATCGTGCCGGTGATCTTTGTGATTCGCCGCTCCTTGGAGGAAACCCCTGAATTCCAGGCACGTAAACACCGCCCTACCCTGCAGGAAATCGTCCGCTCGATCGGCCAGAACTTCGGCATCGTCATCGCCGGCATGGCATTGGTGGTGATGACCACCGTGTCGTTCTACCTGATCACGGCCTACACACCGACCTTCGGCAAGGCGGAGTTGCACTTGTCGGACTTCGATGCCCTGCTGGTGACCGTGTGCGTGGGGATTTCCAACTTCATCTGGCTGCCGGTAATGGGCGCTGTGTCCGACAAGATCGGGCGTAAACCCCTGCTGATGGGGGCGACGATTCTGGCGATCCTCACAGCGTATCCGGCGCTGTCTTGGCTGGTGGCCAACCCAAGCTTCAGCCATCTGCTGATCGTGCTGTTGTGGCTGTCGTTCCTGTACGGTTCGTACAACGGTGCGATGGTAGTCGCGCTCACCGAGATCATGCCGGTCGAGGTGCGTACCACCGGTTTCTCCCTGGCCTACAGCCTGGCGACCGCAACGTTCGGCGGGTTTACCCCTGCGGCCTGTACCTACCTGATCCACGTACTGGACAACAAGGCGGCACCCGGGATCTGGCTCAGTGGCGCGGCCGTGCTGGGGTTGATTGCGACCCTGGTCCTGTTCAAGGGCAACCGGCATGCGCTGCGCACTGCCGAGGCCGCCATCGTTCGCTGAACACTGAACCGCAGACAAAAAAACGCCCCGACATGTCGGGGCGCTTTCATTACGGCTGATGCTTAGCGCGGGAACGCAGGCGGGTTGACCCCAGCCATGTCTTCCATCACGCGAACCACCTGGCAGCTGTAGCCGAACTCGTTGTCGTACCACACGTACAGGACAACGCGGTTGTCCTGGGTGATGGTCGCCTCGGCATCCACCACACCGGCGTGGCGCGAGCCAACGAAGTCGGTGGATACCACTTCCTGCGAATTGACGAAGTCGATCTGCTTATGCAGATCGGAGTGCAGCGCCATATAACGCAGGTACTCGTTCATTTCTTCACGGGTGGCGGCTTTCTCGAGGTTCAGGTTGAGAATGGCCATCGACACGTTTGGCGTTGGAACGCGGATCGCGTTACCGGTCAGCTTGCCGGCCAGCTCAGGCAATGCCTTGGCAGCAGCGGTGGCGGCACCGGTCTCGGTGATCACCATGTTCAACGCGGCGCTACGACCACGGCGATCGCCTTTGTGGAAGTTGTCGATCAGGTTCTGGTCGTTGGTGTACGAGTGAACGGTTTCGACGTGGCCATTGACGATGCCGAACTTGTCATTCACAGCCTTCAGCACCGGCACGATGGCGTTGGTGGTGCAGGAAGCGGCGGACACGATCTTGTCGTCAGCGGTGATTTCGCCGTGGTTGATGCCGTGAACGATGTTCTTCAGCTTGCCCTTGCCAGGCGCGGTCAACACAACGCGATCGATACCCGGGCAGGCCAGGTGCTGGCCCAGGCCGTCGGCATCACGCCATACGCCGGTGTTGTCCACCAGCAGGGCGTCCTTGATACCGTACTGGGTGTAATCCACCTCGGACGGGTTCTTCGCGTAGATCACCTGGATCAGGTTACCGTTGGCGGTGATGGTGTTGTTTTCTTCGTCGATGACGATGGTGCCATTGAACGGGCCGTGTACCGAGTCGCGACGCAGCAGGCTTGCGCGCTTGGTCAGGTCGTTCTCTGCGCCTTTGCGCACCACGATGGCACGCAGGCGCAGGCCATCGCCACCACCGGTTTTCTCGATCAGGATACGCGCCAGCAGGCGGCCGATACGACCGAAGCCGTACAGGACAACGTCGATGCCTTTACGGGCAGCGGCGTTTTGCTGGCCAATCACCTCGGCCATTTCTTCACGCACGAACTGCTCGGCGCTGCGGCCATTGCCTTCGTTGCGGAATTTATAGGCCAACTTGCCCAGGTCTACCGAGGCCGCGCCGAGCTTGAGCTCGCTCATGGCCTTGAGCAGCGGGAATGTTTCGTGGACGGAGAGTTCGCTGTCGTCGGCGGAGCGATGGCGTGCAAAGCGGTGGGCTTTGAGAATCGCAATGACAGACTGGTTGATCAGGCTGCGGCCATAGATCGAGCTCACCACATTGTTATTGCGGTACAGCTGGCCGATAAGCGGAATCATCGCTTCTGCGAGTGCTTCACGGTCGATCCATTCACCAAGACACTGGTCGGGCTTCTGAGTCACGGGAACCTTCCACATGTAGGGGCAGAAAAAAGGGGCTACATTATGACGCCCGACCGCCCTCGGAGCAATGCGCCAAAGCCAACAAAAAGTGCTTGCCAAAAACAGACACCCCGCTGCAGCCCAGTAAATACGCGGCTTCCAGAAGGCCGCCGGATAGGCGACCCAGGCGACTTGTCCGTAACCCTCCGAAAACCATGCACCGTTTGGCACTACATATTGAGTCAAAACGCAGCTTTGTTTGTCTTAGCCACTACATTTCCTACAAACCGCATTAGGCACAGTCAGCAACTGACAGGCGGCACCTTGGGCCGTTACAATTACCGACTTTGTCGCAACGCTTGGAGCTCAACCTTCCGTGCCCGTTCTGCGTCTACCGCTTCTCCCTGCCGCGGCAGGTAAACAGCACTGGGGCAACCTGCCCGGTGCCGCCCTGAGCCTGGCCATTGCCGAGGCTGCCAGCGCAGCCAAGCGCTTTACCCTGCTGCTCACCGCCGACAGCCAAAGTGCCGAACGGCTGGAGCAGGAGCTGAGCTTCTTCGCCCCCGATTTGCCGGTGCTGCATTTCCCCGACTGGGAAACCCTGCCCTACGACCTGTTCTCGCCGCACCAGGACATCATCTCCCAACGCATCGCCAGCCTGTATCGCTTGCCGGAGCTGGCCCACGGTGTGCTGGTGGTGCCGATCACCACGGCGCTGCACCGCCTGGCGCCGACCAAGTTCCTGCTCGGTAGCAGCCTGGTGCTGGATGTCGGCCAGAAACTCGACGTGGACCAGATGCGCACGCGCCTGGAAGCCAGCGGCTACCGCTGCGTCGACACGGTGTACGAACACGGCGAGTTCGCCGTGCGCGGGGCACTGATCGACCTGTTCCCCATGGGCAGCAAACTGCCGTATCGCATCGACCTGTTCGATGACGAAATCGAGACCCTGCGCACCTTCGACCCGGAAAACCAACGCTCCATCGACAAGGTCGATTCGGTCAAGCTGCTGCCGGCGCGGGAATTCCCCCTGCAAAAGGATGCGGTGACCCGCTTCAAGGCGCGCTTTCGCGAGCGCTTCGACGTGGACTTCCGCCGCTGCCCGATCTTTCAGGACTTGAGCAGCGGGATTACACCGGCCGGTATCGAGTACTACCTGCCACTGTTCTTCGACGAAACCTCCACCCTGTTCGATTACCTGCCCCAGGACACCCAGGTGTTCTCGCTACCGGGTATCGAACAAGCGGCGGAAAATTTCTGGAACGATGTGCGTAACCGCTATGAAGAGCGTCGCGTCGATCCGTCCCGTCCTTTATTGCCGCCCGCCGAATTGTTCCTGCCGGTGGAAGACTGCTTCGCGCGCCTGAAAAGCTGGCCGCGCGTGGTTGCCAGCCAGCAAGACGTGGAAGCCGGCAGCGGCCGCGAGCGCTTCCCCGCGCAAACGCTGCCGGACCTGGCGATTGAAGCCAAGGCCAATCAGCCGTTGGAAGCGCTGTCGAATTTCCTCGGCGATTTCCCCGGCCGCGTGTTGTTTACCGCCGAATCCGCCGGTCGCCGCGAAGTGCTGCTGGAGCTGCTGGAACGCTTGAAGCTGCGCCCGAAAACCGTCGACAACTGGCCGGACTTCGTTGCGGGCAAAGATCGCCTGGCGATCACCATCGCGCCGTTGGACGAGGGCCTGTTGTTGAATGACCCGGCCCTGGCACTGATCGCCGAGAGCCCGCTGTTCGGCCAACGCGTGATGCAGCGCCGCCGCCGAGAAAAACGTGCCGATGCCAACAACGATGCCGTCATCAAGAACCTCACCGAGCTGCGCGAAGGCGCACCGGTGGTGCATATCGACCATGGCGTAGGTCGCTATCTGGGCCTGCAGACCCTGGAGATTGATAACCAGGCCGCCGAATTCCTCACCATGGAATACGCCGAGGGCGCCAAGCTCTACGTGCCCGTGGCCAACCTGCACCTGATCGCCCGCTACACCGGCAGCGACGACGCCCTGGCGCCGCTGCATCGCCTGGGTTCCGAGACCTGGCAGAAAGCCAAGCGCAAAGCCGCCGAACAGGTGCGCGATGTGGCCGCCGAGTTGCTCGACATCTACGCCCGCCGCGCCGCCCGCGAAGGTTATGCGTTCGCCGACCCGAAAGCCGACTACGCCACCTTCAGCGCCGGCTTCGCCTTCGAAGAAACCCCGGACCAGCAAACCACCATTGAAGCCGTGCGCGCCGACATGCTCGCACCCAAGCCGATGGACCGCCTGGTGTGCGGCGACGTGGGCTTCGGCAAGACCGAAGTGGCCATGCGCGCAGCGTTCATTGCCGTACACGCGGGCAAGCAAGTGGCGATTCTGGTGCCGACCACCCTGCTCGCCCAACAGCACTACAACAGCTTTCGCGACCGCTTTGCCGACTGGCCGGTGACCGTGGAAGTGATGAGCCGCTTCAAGTCGGCCAAGGAAGTGAGTGCCGCCGTCGCCGATCTCGCCGAAGGCAAGATCGACATCGTGATCGGCACCCACAAGCTGCTGTCGGACGATGTGAAGATCAAGAACCTGGGCCTGGTGATCATCGACGAAGAACACCGCTTTGGGGTGCGCCAGAAGGAACAGCTCAAGGCCCTGCGCAGCGAAGTCGACATCCTGACCCTTACCGCCACGCCGATTCCGCGCACGCTGAACATGGCGGTGTCGGGCATGCGCGACCTGTCGATCATCGCCACGCCGCCGGCGCGCCGCTTGTCGGTACGCACCTTCGTCATGGAGCAGAACAAAAGCACGGTCAAGGAAGCGCTGCTGCGCGAATTGCTGCGCGGCGGGCAGGTTTATTACCTGCACAACGATGTGAAAACCATCGAGAAATGCGCTGCCGACCTCGCCGAACTGGTGCCGGAAGCCCGTATTGCCATCGGCCACGGCCAGATGCGCGAACGTGAACTCGAACAGGTGATGAGCGACTTCTATCACAAGCGCTTCAACGTGCTGATCGCCTCGACCATTATCGAGACCGGCATCGACGTGCCGAGCGCCAACACCATCATCATCGAGCGCGCCGACAAGTTCGGCCTGGCCCAATTGCACCAGTTGCGTGGCCGCGTCGGGCGCAGCCACCACCAGGCCTACGCCTACCTGCTGACACCCCCACGCCAGCAGATTACCGGGGATGCCGAAAAGCGCCTGGAAGCGATCGCCAACACCCAGGACCTGGGGGCCGGTTTTGTACTGGCCACCAACGACCTGGAAATCCGCGGTGCCGGCGAATTGCTGGGCGACGGCCAGAGCGGACAGATCCAGGCGGTGGGCTTCACCCTGTATATGGAAATGTTGGAACGCGCGGTGAAGGCCATTCGCAAGGGCGAGCAACCGAACCTCGACCAACCCTTGGGTGGCGGTCCGGAAATCAACCTGCGCTTGCCGGCGCTGATCCCCGAGGATTATCTGCCGGATGTGCATGCACGATTGATCCTGTACAAGCGCATTGCCTCGGCCACCGATGAAGAAGGTCTCAAGGACCTGCGGGTGGAAATGATCGACCGCTTCGGCCTGTTGCCTGAACCGACCAAGAACCTGGTGCGCCTGACCTTGCTCAAATTGCAGGCCGAGCAGTTGGGGATCAAGAAGGTCGACGCCGGGCCTCAAGGTGGGCGCATCGAATTTGCAGCGCAAACGCCGGTTGACCCCTTGGTGCTGATCAAGCTGATCCAGGGGCAGCCCAACCGTTACAAGTTCGAAGGGGCTACGCTGTTCAAATTCATGGTCCCGATGGAACGCGCCGAAGAACGCTTTAATACCCTGGAGGCGCTGTTTGAGCGCCTCATCCCGAAATCCGCTTGAAGGACGCCCCCATGCGCCTGCTCCGCACCCTAAGCCTGCTGTTGGTGGTACTCGCACCGGCGGCCTTTGCCGACAGCCCGTATCAGGTGGAAATGATCCTGGTACGCCAGAACGCGGAGCCGGTGATCAACAGCCGCGCCGCACCGGAAAACTGGGATGCCGGTGCCGTTCACCTGGGCAGTGATAAAATCAGCCCGCCGCGCCTGAACAACATCGTCGACAAACTCAATGCGGACAACAGCTACACCGTGCTGGCGCACAAAGCCTGGGAGCAGAACCTTGGCGACCAGCCGGTGAAAGTCGCGATGACCGACGGCCAGGAGCAATTCGGCCAGTTCCCTATCGAAGGCGTGCTGAACCTGCAATTGGGCCGTTTCACCGATATCGACGCCGACTTCTGGATCAACCAGTTCGACAGCAATGGCAGCGTGATCGCCAGCGAGCACCTGGCCCAGAAAGACGTGCGCACCAAGAACAACCAGCTCAACTACCTGGATGGCGGCCATCTGGCGCTGCTGATCAAGATCACTTCGCTGACCGCCAAGCCACCCAGCGCACCACCGCCCGACATTCAGGACTGATCCAGCGCCATGCCCCTGACGTCGTCATTGACCAAACCACTGGCCCCTTCGTGGGCCAACCGCTTTAAAGAGCAGAGCTTGGAGCGCGGGCGGCGTTATGCACTGGAAAATCGCGTGCGCATCGTCGAGTCCGGCGACAGCACCATCATCGCCAGTTGTGAAGGCTCCGGCAGCAACGTTTACCGGCAGACCATCTCACTGCGCGAATCGGCCAAGGGCACACTGATTCTGGTGGACAGCCGCTGTACCTGCCCGGTGCACACCAACTGCAAACACATCGCGGCGGTATTGCTCAAGGTTCAGGAAACCCTGGCTTACCCGGCCGCCGCCCAGGACGCCGAGCTGCTGGAAAAGCTCCAGGCCGTACTGGATAACCGCGTGGTGTTGCCGCAAGTGGTGATGGAAGATGTGCCGCCCGTGCCGCGCTTATGGCTGGCCAGTGCCGAATTCAGTGCGTTCGAGCCGCGCAACGGCAAGATGCAGCGTTATATCCAGCACCGTGCGGCGTTGTCGTTCAATTATTTGGGCAACTATGTCAGCGGGCAGAAAAATGCCGACATCATCGTGCGCCAGGAAACCCAGAGCCTGCGTATCAAGCGGCATCCCGAGCTGGAACAGCGCTATCGCGAGCAACTGCGCCTGCTGGGCTTCAAGATCGCCACGCGGCAGAGCAAAGCCCTGCCGGAAAGCGCCGGCGAACTGTTCGAAATGGTCAATGACAGCGCCTGGCTGAACTTCACCCTCAATGCATCGCCCACCTTGCGCAGCGACGGCTGGGAGCTGCAGATCGATGAAGATTTCGGCTTCGACCTGAGCGCCGTCGATGATTGGTACGCCACGGTCGATGAAGGGCCGGAGCGCGACTGGTTCGACCTGGAGTTGGGGATTATCGTCAACGGTGAGCGCCTGAGCCTGCTGCCGATCCTATTGAACCTGATGCGCTCCCACACCGAAATTCTCAACCCGGAAAAACTCGCACGGCGCCGCGATGACGAGCTGATCCTGGTGAATATCCCAGGGCTGCCCAATGGTCATGGGCCGCTGCAAGTAGCGCTGCCCTATGGCCGGTTGAAACCGGTATTGGCCACCCTTGGCGAGTTTTATCTGCAAGATCCCGGCACCACCACACTGCGCCTGGCCAAGGCCGACGCGATTCGCCTGAACCCACTGGAAGACCTGCCGCTGCAATGGGAAGGTGGCGAGAAAATCCGCAACTTTGCCCAACGCCTGCGCGACATCAAGGATTTCACCTGCGTAGCGCCCGAGGGGCTGAACGCAACCCTGCGCCCGTATCAACTGGAAGGCTTGAGCTGGATGCAGTCGCTGCGCCAACTGGACGTCGGTGGGATTCTTGCGGATGACATGGGCTTGGGTAAAACCCTGCAAACCCTGGCGCATATTCTCAGTGAAAAAACCGCCGGGCGCCTGGACCGGCCGTGCATGGTGGTGATGCCCACCAGCCTGATTCCCAACTGGCTGGATGAGGCGGCGCACTTCACACCGCAACTCAGGGTATTGGCGCTGTACGGTGCGGGACGCAAGAAACATTTCCCGAACCTGCAGGACTATGACCTGCTGCTGACCACGTATGCGTTGTTGCCCAAGGATATCGAACGGCTCGCCGCCCTGCCCTTGCATGTGCTGATCCTCGACGAAGCTCAATACATCAAGAACCCCAACAGCAAGGCGGCCCAGGCGGCGCGCGAACTGAATGCACGGCAGCGCCTGTGCCTGAGTGGTACGCCACTGGAAAACCACCTGGGCGAGCTGTGGTCGTTGTTCCACTTCCTGCTGCCGGGCTGGCTGGGCGATGTAAAAAGCTTCAACCGCGATTACCGCGTGCCCATCGAAAAGCGCGCCAGTGATGTGCGATTGCAGCATCTCAATGGTCGGATCAAACCGTTCCTGCTGCGCCGCACCAAGGAGCAGGTGGCAACCGAGTTGCCACCCAAGACCGAGATCATCCACTGGGTCGATCTCAATGAGGCCCAGCGCGATGTGTACGAGACCATGCGCCTGGCCATGGACAAGAAGGTGCGCGACGAGATCACCCGCAAGGGGGTGGCCCGCAGCCAGATCATCATTCTTGAAGCACTGCTCAAGCTGCGCCAGGTGTGCTGCGACCTGCGCCTGGTCAACGACGCGACATTGCCCGTACGGGGCAGCAGCTCCGGCAAGCTCGACAGCCTGATGGAGATGCTCGAGGAGCTGTTTGAAGAGGGGCGTCGAATCCTGCTGTTTTCCCAGTTCACCTCGATGCTCAGCTTGATCGAGACCGAGCTGAAAAACCGTGGCATCGCCTATGCCTTGTTGACCGGCCAGACCCGGGATCGGCGTACACCAGTGAAGGATTTCCAGAGCGGCAAACTGCAGATTTTCCTGATCAGCCTGAAGGCCGGTGGCGTAGGCTTGAACCTGACCGAAGCCGACACTGTGATCCATTACGACCCATGGTGGAACCCGGCCACGGAAAACCAGGCCACCGACCGCGCCTATCGCATCGGGCAAGAGAAGCCGGTGTTCGTGTACAAGATGATTGCCCGAGGCACGGTGGAGGAGAAAATCCAGCACCTGCAGAAGGAGAAGTCCGACTTGGCGGCAGGCGTGCTGGATGGTCGCACGACCGGGGACTGGCAATTGGGCAACGAGGATATCGAGGCGTTGTTTGCACCGTTGCCCAACAAACAGGAAAAGCGCTGACGGTCAGACCGTCATCGGGAGCAAGCCCCCTCCCACACTTGACCGCGTTTCATCTGAAGAAACGCGATCAGTGTGGGAGGGGGCTTGCTCCCGATGGCCGCGACGCAGTGTTCAGTCGATCAACTGAGCCTCGCGCAACGCAGTGAGTGCCACCAACCAACGCGGGTCCTGCTTGTAGTCCGTCGATGCAATCGCCTGGCCACGCATGCGTGCAATGCGGGCCGATGGCTTGACCTTCATACGCTGTGCCGCGCTGAGTGCAAGCTCGGCGGCGGCACGATCGTTACACACCAACCCCATGTCGCAACCCGCTGTCAGCGCCGCTTCAATACGGCTCGCAGCGTCGCCCACCACGTGCGCCCCGGCCATGGACAGGTCATCGCTGAAGATGACCCCGTCGAACTGCAATTCGCCGCGCAGGATGTCCTGCAACCAGCGGCGCGAGAAACCGGCGGGCTGGGAATCCACTTGCGGATAAATCACGTGCGCAGGCATCACTGCCGCCAACTGCTTGCTCAGGCGTGCGAAAGGCACCAGGTCATTCTCACGAATCTGTTCCAGGCTGCGTTCGTCATTCGGAATAGCAACGTGGGAATCAGCCTCAGCCCAACCGTGCCCCGGGAAGTGTTTACCGGTAGCGGCCATGCCGGCGCTGTTCATGCCCCGGATAAAAGCCCCGGCGAGCACGGCCGCACGCTCGGGGTCAGCCTCGAAGGAGCGCGTGCCGACCACGGCGCTGCGCTGGTAATCCAAATCCAGTACCGGGGCAAAGCTCAGGTCAAGGCCCACAGCCAGCACCTCGGTTGCCATGATCCAGCCACACTGCTCGGCCAGGTATTCGGCATTGGGGTTATCCGCCAGGGCGCGCATCGCCGGCAAACGCACGAAGCCTTGGCGCAGGCGCTGCACGCGCCCGCCCTCCTGGTCGACCGCCAGCAGCAAGTCCGGGCGCACCGCACGGATGGCCGCGCTCAGCTCGCGGACCTGGCGCGGATGCTCGATATTGCGTGCAAAAATGATCAGCCCACCCACTTCCGGCTGACGCAACAGGTGACGATCCTCGGCCGTCAGCCAGGTACCGGCAACGTCGACCATCAAAGAACCTTGCAGGGCAGCAGTCATAAACCTTCCTTAAATAACGCACACAACCCGTTGCCCTCACGCAGCCCCATTCATCCTGGGCGCTGAGTGAAAGCAACGGGTTGCGAGTCAATAGCTGAAATCGGCATGGTGGCTAGCTTAGCGGATGCCAGCAGCCACGCACACCCGGCACGGTCATGCTTTGGCGACGGCCGGTGTCGATTTGCTGCGTGGACGCAATTGGGCGGCGGCCATGGCTTGATCGGTCACACCGGTTTCGGCACGCATGCCGGCGGCGAGAAATGGCACCATCAGGCGCATCACCTGCTCAATGGATGTGTTGACGCCGAAATCGGTCTCGGCAATGGCGCGCAATGCCTTGATCCCGGACATGCTGAACGCGGCGGCACCGAGCATGAAGTGCACACGCCAGAACAATTCGATCGGCGGAATACGTGGGGCGGCTTCATTGACCAACAACATGTAACGGCGAAATACCTTGCCGTACATATCTTCAAGATAACGCCGCAGGTGGCCCTGACTCTGGCTGAACGCCAGGCCTAACAGGCGCATGAAGATCGACAGGTCGTTGCCGCTGCGCGGTTGCACCACCAGCGCCTGTTCAACCAGGATTTCCAGCAGGTCTTCCAGGCTTGGCTTGTTTTCCGGCTTGGTCTGGCGACGCTCCAGTTCACGGTCGAGGCTGGCGCAGAACGGCCCCAGGAAGCGCGAGAATACCGCCTGGATCAGGGCTTTTTTCGAGCCGAAATGGTAATTCACTGCCGCGAGGTTGACCCCAGCCTTGCTGGTGATCAGACGCAATGAGGTTTCAGCAAATCCTTTTTCCGCGAACAACTGCTCGGCAGCATCGAGAATGCGTTCAACGGTTTCCGACTGGGCCATGGCTACTCCGCCTGACAAACACTTGTTTGAAACATACGTTTCAGAGTATGTCTTGTCAAGCGTGCGGTCCATTTTCCGGCCGGGCAGTCACCTGTTTCAGCGCTATTTAATCACATCCTGGCGGCTCTATAGGCAGCGCTGTCGCTGCCCTGCAGGAGTACCGACAAATGACCGTCCAGCGGAGCGCTCGAAAAGGATGATTGCCAAGCGCAGTCCACTGTATATAATCCCAGTCACTGTATAAAAAGACAGAGCGATCAACATGCTAAAACTGACGCCACGCCAAGCTGAGATTCTGGCTTTTATCAAGCGCTGCCTCGATGACAACGGCTACCCGCCGACCCGAGCGGAAATTGCGCTGGAACTGGGATTCAAGTCTCCCAACGCCGCCGAAGAACACCTCAAGGCCCTCGCTCGCAAAGGCGCGATCGAGATGACCCCAGGCGCTTCACGCGGTATCCGCATCCCTGGCTTCGAAGCCAAGGCCGATGAGTCGACGCTACCCATTATCGGCCGCGTCGCTGCTGGCGCGCCGATCCTGGCGCAGCAGCACGTCGAGGAGTCCTGCAACATCAACCCGACCTTCTTCCATCCGCGCGCCGATTACCTGTTACGGGTCCAAGGCATGAGCATGAAGGATGTGGGTATTTTCGACGGAGACCTGCTGGCCGTCCACACCACCCGCGAAGCCCGTAATGGCCAGATCGTCGTTGCCCGTATTGGCGATGAAGTGACCGTCAAACGCTTCAAGCGCGAAGGCAGCAAGGTCTGGCTTATAGCCGAAAACCCTGAGTTCGCCCCGATCGAAGTCAACCTGAAAGATCAGGACCTGGTGATCGAAGGCCTGAGCGTCGGCGTCATTCGCCGCTAAAGGAGGCACCATGCAGCTCGTGCACACCCCACAGCACACTCAACTGTCGCTGTTCGAGGCCTTCATGGCCCAACCTCTTGTGCCAATCCTCAAGGAAGCAGTCGAAGCGCCTTGGAGCGCCGAACCTGAGGCGTTCAGCGAGCTGTCGTTGCGCGGTGCTGCCGAGAGCTGCCTGAACCTGCTGGCGCCGATCCTTCGCGAATTAAGCGAGGAGAAAGACGCGCGCTGGCTGACGCTGATCGCCCCGCCCGCCAGCCTGACCCAGGCCTGGCTGCGGGACGCCGGCCTCAACCGCGAACGCATCCTGCTGTTGCAACCGCGCGGTACGCAAAGTGCGCAACAATTGACCTGTGAAGCCTTGCGACTGGGCCGTAGCCATACAGTCGTCAGCTGGTTGAACCCGCTGAACGCTAGCGCAAAGCAACAGTTGATCAATGCCGCACGTGAAGGCGACGCGCAAAGCTTGAATATTCGATTAGGGTAAAAGCGGGATGCTGCATTCAATGCGGGGGCTGTAGTTAGCGGGCTTGCCCCGCGCTGGGCTGCGAAGCGGCCCCAAATTGAACAACGCGATACATCAGAAACCAAGCGATCTTAAATCGACCAACGCACTACATCAGTAACTAAGCGACACCTGGTTTTGGGGCTGCTTCGCAGCCCAGCGCGGGGCAAGCCCGCTCACTACAAAAACCGCGCCCACAGGAAGGAATCAGTGAAGCACGCGTGGCCCATCTTCCTTCTCTGGCTCGCCTTCCGCCAGACGACTAGCCATCTGTACGCCCACGCTCAACATGGCTTTAGCCACTTCCACGTGCTGGCCTTGCAGGAACGCTTTTGCGTCCTCGGAAAAATCCAGAATAACCAGAGAACCCTCGTCCTCAGCGCGGCGCAGCTCGATTCGACCGTCAGGCAACTCGACAATTTCCAGAAAGGACGTTGGCATAAAAATGTGTTCTCCACGAAAGGCCAGGATTATATCAGTCATCCACCCAGCCCCGCAGAGGTTCTGAAGAGGTTTCTTTACAGCTTGATGAACGGTGCTTTGTGCTGTGCGCCCGAACAATAGGGGTGCCTCAGCACTCGTTCAACCCTTCCCGAAACCGCAAGGCCATCTTTTTCAGCTCCTGGCGCCAGCTTTCCAGCTCTTCGCGGCTCAATGGCTTGGGTTCATCATCTTCCAGGGCAACCGCCACAATCAGCGGCTGGGTCACATCGCCCTTGGGCACGTGGCGAACCCGTGGCGGCTGGAACATATCAGCATGAGCCTTGAGCAGGCGGGCGACCCAACTGTCAGGGTTTTGAGCCATTTCTACCAATTCCGCCAGCTCTGGGATGGCCATGGCTTCCAGTACTTGCGGGCTCATGATCATCTCTGCACGAGGTGAGCCGGCCTGGGGCAGGCGATAGAACCCGGCAATTTCATGGCACAGCCCCAGCAAGGCGCCGTACAGATGAAACAGTGCGGCCTCACGCCCCGCCTGTACCAGCGCGATGGCGTTCATCTCTTTCCCTTCCTCGGCGCGGCCAAGCGCATCCAGGGACAAACCCGCGAAGTAAATTTTCTGGTTAGTACGGGTATAGAGTTCGTTGGCCATAAAGGCAGTCTCCACAACGAATAGAACGTGATGCCGGCTACGTTTGGAGCGGGCTTGCTCGCAAAAACCTGAGGAAGCCATTATGTACCTGGCTTCCCGCGTTATCGTTAACGATTTTAGCGAGCTCAACACAAAAAAGGCCGCCCATGCAGGCGGCCTTTGTCTTTCACGGATCAGTGGATCAAGCGCCCTGACGCTTGTCCTCCACCTTCCACTTGCCGCCGTCGTAGAACGCTTTCCAGCCGGTAGGCTTGCCGTCCACCTCGGTCTGCACGTACTGCTCCTTGGTCTTGCGGCTGTAGCGGATCACGGCCGGGCGACCGTCCGGATCTTTCTTCGGTGCTTCACACAGGAAGTGGTACTTAGGATCGATTTCATCCTTGTGTGGCACGATCTCCAGCACCAGCGGCGCACGGGTCTCGCGGTTTTTCGGGAACTGGCTGGCCGCCAGGAACAGGCCCGAAGCCCCGTCACGCAGGATGTAGGTGTCGTTGACCTTCTCGCACTTGAGCTCAGGCATCTTCACCGGGTCCATCTTCGGCGGCGCCGCATCGCCGCTCTTCAGCAGCTTGCGGGTGTTCTTGCAGGTCGGGTTGGTGCAACCGAAGAACTTGCCGAAACGGCCAGTCTTGAGCTGCATCTCACTGCCGCACTTATCGCATTCCAGGCTCGGGCCTTCGTAGCCCTTGATGCGGTAGGTGCCTTCTTCAATCTCGTAGCCATTGCAATCGGGGTTGTTACCGCAGATGTGCAGCTTGTGCTTCTCATCCAGCAGGTAAGCGTCCATCGCCGTGCTGCAGATCGGGCAGCGGTGCTTGCCACGCAGGACCAGCGACTCGGATTCGCCCTCATCATCGGCGGCAATTTCATCGCCCGGCACCAGGTTGACCGTCGCCTTGCAGCGTTCTTTTGGCGGCAGGCTGTAGCCCGAGCAACCGAGGAATACACCGGTAGAAGCCGTACGAATCTGCATCGGCCGCCCGCAGGTCTGGCACGGGATGTCGGTCATCACCGGCTGGTTGGCACGCATACCGCTCTCAGGGCTTTCGGCCACTTCGAGTTTTTTCTTGAAGTCGCCGTAGAACTCGTCAAGGACGTTTTTCCAGTCGCGCTCGCCCTGGGCCACGTCATCGAGGTTCTCCTCCATGCCGGCAGTGAAGCCGTAGTCCATCAGGTTGGAGAAGCTCTCGGACAACCGTTCGGTGACGATGTCGCCCATTTTTTCCGAATAGAAGCGGCGGTTATGCAGCGCCACATAGCCGCGGTCCTGGATGGTGGAGATGATCGCGGCGTAGGTCGAAGGACGACCAATACCCCGTTTTTCCATCTCTTTTACCAGGCTGGCTTCCGAATAACGCGCCGGCGGCTTGGTGAAGTGCTGGGACGGGTCGAGCTTGATCAGCTTCAGGCTGTCGCCTTGGGCCATATCCGGCAGCACATCGTCGTCGCCAGGCTTGGCAATCTGCGGCATGACACGGGTGTAGCCGTCGAACTTGAGGATACGGCCCTTGGCACGCAGCTCGAAGTCGGAAGCCGCCACGGTGACCGTGGTGGACAGGTATTGCGCCGGCAGCATCTGGCAGGCCAGGAACTGGCGCCAGATCAGCTCATAGAGGCGCTCAGCATCGCGCTCCATGCCGCTCAGCTTGGCGGGCGTGGTATTGGCGTCGGATGGACGAATCGCTTCGTGAGCCTCCTGGGCGCCTTCCTTGCTGCTGTAGACGTTCGGCTTCTCCGGCAGGTACTTGTTGCCGAACTCGCTTTCAATATAGGTACGCGCCATTGCCACCGCGTCCACCGACAGGTTGGTGGAGTCGGTACGCATATACGTGATGTAGCCGGCCTCATACAGACGCTGGGCCATCATCATGGTTTTCTTCACACCGAAGCCCAGGCGGTTGCTCGCGGCCTGCTGCAGGGTGGAGGTGATGAACGGAGCCGACGGCTTGCTGCTGGTCGGTTTGTCTTCACGCTTGACGATGCTGTAGCTGGAAGCCTTGAGCTTTTCCAGCGCGGCCATGGCCTGGGCTTCGTTCAGCGGCTTGAATGCCTCGCCTTTCTCACGGGCCACTTCAAAGCGCACACTCGCGCCTTTGGCGGTGCCCAGGTCGGCGTGGACTTCCCAGTACTCTTCGGGGTTGAACGCACGGATCTCGCGCTCACGCTCTACGACCAGTTTCACCGCGACCGATTGCACACGACCAGCGGACAGGCCACGGGCGATCTTCGCCCACAGCAGTGGCGAGACCATGTAACCCACCACGCGGTCAAGGAAACGCCGCGCCTGCTGCGCATTGACCCGGTCGATGTCCAGCTCGCCCGGCTGGGAGAAGGCTTCCTGGATGGCTTTCTTGGTGATTTCGTTGAACACCACACGCTTGTAGCGGCTGTCGTCACCGCCGATGGCTTCCCGCAGGTGCCAGGCAATGGCTTCCCCTTCGCGGTCCAAGTCCGTTGCGAGATAGATGGTGTCGGCATCCTTGGCGAGCCGGCGCAGCTCTTCGATGACCTTTTCCTTGCCCGGAAGGATTTCGTACTTGGCCTTCCAGCCATGATCCGGGTCCACACCCATGCGCGAGACCAGTTGCTTGCGCGCTTTCTCTTTAGGGGTGAGCACCGGACCTTCGCCCGCAGCCGCCTTGCCGCGCTTGGCGGCAGGCTCCTTGCTGGCGCTAGCCGAACCGCTGGTGGGCAGGTCTCGGATATGGCCGATACTCGACTTCACCACGTACTCGTTGCCCAAGTACTTGTTGATGGTCTTGGCCTTAGCCGGGGATTCCACAATGACCAGCGATTTGCCCATGGATCGGAAAATTCCTGAATTCGAGAAGTGAAAGGCAGTTGGCGCCTGTCGCGGCAACGCTATATATAGTGGCAACAAGGTGAGGTCAAGCGCAGCATTCTGCGCGGCCTGCCGTTATTGCCCTGAAAAAAGACTGGGTTCGGCCTGGACCAAAGCAAAGCGCGGGACCTGCTCGCCGTCAACCTCAACGGTCTCCAGGAACATGCTCAACGGGCGCACCCAAAAGCCGTAATCGCCATACAGGGCTTGGTAGAACACCACTTCCTCTTCGGTCTCGGAGTGCCGCGCCACATTAAAAACGCGGTACTGCGGACCTTTATAATGCTGGTAGAGCCCCGGTTCGACTTTCATGCTCTGGCCCTCTTACAAAAATTTGTTAAAAAAAAAATACAAAACCGCCAAAAAACAAAAACCGGGGCACTGGGCCCCGGCTTGCGTCAACTCAACGCTTAGACGCGTTCGAAGACGGTGGAAATGCCTTGGCCGAGACCAATGCACATGGTTGCAACCCCAAGGTTACCGCCATTTTGCTTCATCACGTTAAGCAGAGTGCCGGAGATACGTGCACCGGAGCAACCGAATGGGTGGCCCAGGGCAATTGCACCGCCGTGCAGGTTAACCTTCTCATTCATCTTGTCGAGCACTTTCAAATCTTTCAGCACCGGCAGGGCCTGTGCGGCGAAAGCTTCATTGAGCTCGAAGAAGTCGATGTCGTTGATGGTCAGGCCCGCGCGCTTCAAGGCTTTTTGTGTGGCCGGTACTGGACCATAGCCCATGATTGCCGGGTCCACACCTGCCACCGCCATCGAACGGATCACCGCCAGCGGCTGGATACCCAGGTCCTGGGCACGTTGCGCCGACATCACGATCATGCACGAAGCACCGTCGGTAATCTGCGAAGAAGTACCTGCGGTCACGGTGCCGCCCTTTGGATTGAAGGCCGGCTTCAGGGCCGCCAGGCTTTCCAGGGTGGTATCCGGACGAATGGTTTCGTCGTAGTCGAACAGTTTCAGGAAACCGTTCTCGTCATAGCCGTTCATCGGGATGATTTCATCCTTGAACTTGCCTTCCACGGTCGCCTTGTGAGCCAACTGGTGGGAACGCAGGCCGAACGCGTCCTGGGCTTCACGGGTGATGCCGTGCATTTTGCCGAGCATTTCCGCAGTCAGGCCCATCATGCCCGAGGCTTTTGCCGCGTACAGCGACATGTGCGGGTTAGGATCGACACCGTGCATCATGCTGACGTGGCCCATGTGCTCCACGCCACCGACCACGAACACATCACCGTTGCCGGTCATGATCGCCTGGGCGGCAGTGTGCAGCGCGCTCATCGACGAACCGCACAGGCGGCTGACGGTCTGGCCGGCAGCCGTGTGCGGGATCTGGGTCATCAGCGACGCCATGCGTGCGATGTTCCAGCCCTGCTCCAGGGTCTGGTTGACGCAGCCCCAGATCACGTCCTCGACTTCGTTCGGGTCGACCTTGACGTTGCGTTCCAGCAGCTTGCTGATCAGGTGCGCCGACATGTCCTCGGCGCGGGTGTTGCGGTGCATGCCGCCCTTGGAGCGGCCCATCGGAGTACGACCGAAGTCGACGATCACGACGTCTCTTGGATTCAAGCTCATAAATATTCTCGCTCTAGTCGTCTGGGCACTTAACCGAAGAAGCGCTGGCCGTTCTTGGCCATTTCACGCAGCTTCGCGGTCGGGTGGTACAGCGGGCCCAGATCAGCGTATTGATCAGCCAGGGCAACGAACTCGGCCACACCGATCGAGTCGATGTAACGCAGCGCACCACCACGGAATGGAGGGAAACCAATACCGTACACCAGGCCCATATCGGCTTCGGCGGCGGTTTCAACGATGCCATCTTCAAGGCAACGCACGGTTTCCAGGCACAGGGCGATCATCATCCAGTTGATGATGTCCTCGTCCGACACCTCACGCTGTTCGTAGATGACCGGAGCCAGCACTTCGTGCACCGACGGGTCGGCCACTTTCTTCTGCTTGCCCTTCTTGTCGGCCTCGTAGGCATAGAAGCCCTTGCCGTTCTTCTGGCCCAGGCGCTTGGCCTCGTACAGCGCGTCGATCGCCGAGCGGCGGTCGTCCTTCATGCGGTCCGGGAAGCCCTCAGCCATCACATCGCGACCGTGGTGGCCGGTGTCGATGCCGACCACGTCCATCAGGTACGCCGGGCCCATCGGCCAGCCGAATTTTTCCATGACCTTGTCGATGCGCACGAAGTCCACGCCGGCGCTGACCAACTTGGCGAAACCACCGAAGTACGGGAACAGCACGCGGTTGACCAGGAAGCCCGGGCAGTCGTTGACCACGATCGGGTTCTTGCCCATTTTCTTGGCGTAGGCAACGGTGGTGGCAATGGCCAGCTCGCTGGACTTCTCGCCACGGATCACTTCCACCAGCGGCATCATGTGCACCGGGTTGAAGAAGTGCATGCCGACAAAATTTTCCGGACGCTTGAGGGCCTTGGCCAGCAGCGAGATGGAAATGGTCGAAGTGTTCGAGGCCAGGATCGTGTCGTCCTTGACCTGGGCTTCCACTTCAGCCAGCACGGCTTGCTTGACCTTCGGGTTCTCGACAACGGCTTCGACTACCAGGTCGACGTGGCCGAAATCACCGTAGGACAGCGTAGGACGAATGCCGTTAAGCACTTCAGCCATCTTCGCAGCGGTCATACGGCCTTTGTCCACACGGCCCACCAGCAGCTTGGCGGCTTCCGCCAGGCCTTGCTCGATACCGTGCTCGTTGATGTCTTTCATCAGGATCGGCGTGCCTTTGGACGCCGACTGATAGGCGATACCGCCGCCCATGATACCGGCGCCGAGTACGGCGGCCTGTTTCACGTCCTTGGCGATCTCGTCGTAGGCCTTGGCCTTTTTCTTCAGTTCCTGGTCGTTCAGGAACAAGCCGATCAGGCTCTGGGCCGCCGAGGTTTTCGCCAGTTTGACGAAGCCCGCCGCTTCCACTTCCAGGGCTTTGTCGCGACCGAAATTCGCGGCTTTCTGGATCGTCTTGATCGCTTCAACCGGCGCAGGATAGTTCGGGCCGGCCTGGCCAGCCACGAAGCCTTTGGCGGTTTCGAACGACATCATCTGTTCGATGGCGTTGAGCTTGAGTTTTTCAAGCTTCGGCTGACGCTTGGCCTTGTAGTCAAATTCGCCACTGATGGCGCCCTTGATCAGGTTCAGCGCGGCTTCGGCCAGCTTGCCCGGCGCAACCACGGCGTCGACGGCACCGACTTTCAGCGCGTCTTCAGCCTTGTTTTCCTTGCCCGCGGCGATCCACTCGATGGCGTTGTCGGCACCGATCAGGCGCGGCAGACGCACGGTGCCGCCGAAACCTGGGTAAATGCCCAGTTTGACTTCAGGCAGGCCGATCTTGGCGGTGGCCGACATGACGCGGAAGTCTGCGGCCAGGCACATTTCCAGGCCGCCGCCCAACGCGATGCCATTGATCGCGGCAACGGTAGGCACGTTGAGGTCTTCGAAATCGCTGAAAATCTTGTTGGCTTCGAGGTTGCCAGCCACCAGCTCGGCATCGGGCAGCTTGAAGTTGTCGACGAATTCGGTGATGTCAGCGCCGACGATGAACACGTCCTTGCCGCTGGAAACGATCACGCCCTTGACCGAAGCATCTGCTTTGATGGCGTCTACGGCCTGACGCAGTTCGTTCAGGGTTAGACGGTTGAACTTGTTGACGGACTCACCCTTGAGGTCGAATTTCAGTTCGACGATGCCACTTTCAAGAGCCTTAACCGTGATGGCTTTACCTTCGTAAATCATCAACTGATCTCCACGATATGGAAGCTGAACAGTACACATTGAACGCTGGCCTCTGGTTGGGCATTGATAGTTGCGTCAATGCTCACTCCAATCCGCCAGGCACACCCGCCAATGCGATAGTCGGGGTTCTGTATGAGCGGTCTGACAGACAAACGCTCAATTCATACGCCCGTTTGATTTGGGTACGTCACCTTCATTCAATTCCGAGCAATTGTCAATCGCTCCGAAAGGCTAGTAAAAACGCGACTTTCCAGTCATTTCAGAACCTTTAGCCTAGGTGCGCCTCGCATCAATATTCAAACATTCACGAAATCAATAAGAGAAAAGTTCTGGGAAAAGGCTGTACAGAACGGGATATGCCGCTAGGCTAGCGACAACCTTAATGCGCTGGAGAGAACATCCGTCGCGAGAGATATACAAAATTACCGGCCTGCCTGGCCAACTCCAGCCCGATGAACATGTCGGGCTTTTTATTGCCTGTTTTTCAGGCCAACGCCTTGAGCAGCGCATCAATGTCCTTCAGGACAGCGGCTTCACCCTTCTCCCCCCAATACAGGGCGATCATTTGCCTGTCCGCCTCGACTTTGTAGACATTGGCGGGCAGCGTCGCAAAATGCGGCAACAACTTTTCATCGACGCAGGGTTCACGCCATTGGTTGACCCACATTCCGGGCTCCAGTTGCCAGTAACTCCAGATGTCCGGCGTGCTGCCGCGTCGTGGCCGACAGTACTGTGCACAGGGGCTCGGCGGCTCCAGCTTGAGCCAGTGCGGCCACTCCTGGGGCGCCAATTGCATGGTCAGGCCAATGCGGCGTGCCTCCATGCGCAGGGCCATGCGCCCACTCTGATGGCGCGACGGGCGCAGCCATGCCAGAGGGCTCAGAACCACCACAAGGATTGACACCACTATCCAGACCGTCATATGTGTACTCCCGAATTTCCAGTTGAGCGGATTTGATCTGACGCAACTCGATCCGCTTGAAAGCAGCCATACTGAATATATTGCAGTCCCCTGGAGGAACGCCCCATGTCATACGAACATATTCTGGTCGCCGTCGACCTGACCGAAGAGTGCGATCCAGTGATCAAGCGCGCCCGTGCCTTTGCGGTCGCAAGCGGCGCCAAGCTGTCGCTGGTACACATCGTCGAGCCCATGGCCATGGCCTTCGGCGGCGACGTGCCCATGGATCTCTCCCAGTTGCAGCAACAACAATTCGACCAGGCTAAAGAGCGCCTCGACCGGCTCATCCTCAAATATCCCGAAGTGACCAAGGAAAACTCCCACCTCACTTACGGCCAGCCGCGTCAGGAGATTCACCACCTGGCCAAGGAACAGCACTGCGACCTGATCGTGGTCGGCAGCCATGGCCGCCATGGCCTGGCGTTGCTGCTGGGCTCTACCGCCAATGACGTGCTGCACGGCGCGCCGTGTGATGTGCTGGCCGTCAAACTGGTGAAAAACCCTTCTTAAATCAATGAGGGTCAAATGTGGGAGGGGGCTTGCCCCCGATGGCGGAGTGTCAGTCACCAGATATATCGACTGACAGACTGCTATCGGGGGGCAAGCCCCCTCCCACATCTAAACTGCATTCTCATATGAAAAACCCGGTGCTCATCAGATGAGCACCGGGTTTTTCAATGCACTGGAATCACTCAGGCATCCAGCTCAGCCCAACGCTCCATCAGCACTTCCAGTTCCTGGTTCAATGTCTCCAGGGAAGCGATGACCTTGGCGGTTTCAGCCGCAGGGCGCAGGTAGAAACCCGCGTCAGCCATTTCCGCTTCCACCGCGGCAATCTGCTGTTCCTTGGCGTCGATGTCACCCGGCAAGGCTTCCAGCTCGCGCTGCAGCTTATAGCTGAGTTTCTTCTTGCCAACCGGTGCCGCCGGCTCAACCGGTGCCGCAGCGGCAGCCGGGGCGACGACCGCCGAGTTCAGGTCGGCCTTGCCGGACTTGCTCTCGGTCACACCCAGCAGGCGCGGCGAGCCGCCCTGACGCAGCCAGTCCTGGTAACCACCCACATATTCACGCACCTTGCCTTCACCTTCGAAGACCAGGGTACTGGTGACCACGTTGTCGAGGAATGCCCGGTCGTGGCTGACCATCAGCACCGTGCCGTTGAAGGTCAGCAAGACCTCTTCGAGCAACTCGAGGGTTTCCACATCGAGGTCGTTGGTCGGTTCGTCGAGCACCAGCAGGTTGGCCGGCTTGCTGAACAGCTTGGCCAGCAGCAGGCGCGCACGCTCCCCGCCGGACAAGGCTTTGACCGGCGTGCGTGCACGCTGCGGGCTGAACAGGAAGTCGCCCAGGTAGCTGAGCACATGGCGGCTCTGGCCGTCGATATCGATAAAGTCGCGGCCTTCGGCAACGTTGTCGATCACGGTTTTTTCCAGGTCCAACTGATGGCGCAACTGGTCGAAGTAGGCCACGTCGATCTTGGTGCCCTCCTCCACCTTGCCACTGGTGGGTTGCAGGCCGCTGAGCATCAGCTTGAGCAACGTGGTCTTGCCGGTGCCGTTGGCGCCCAGCAGGCCGATACGATCGCCGCGCTGCAAGACCATGGAGAAGTCCTTGATCAGGAACGGGCCGTCCGGGTGATGGAAGCTGACGTTCTCCAGCACCATCACTTGCTTGCCCGACTTTTCGGCGGTATCCAGCTGGATATTGGCCTTGCCGGTGCGCTCGCGACGTTCGCTGCGTTCCACGCGCAGGGCTTTCAGGGCACGTACGCGACCTTCGTTACGGGTGCGGCGCGCCTTGATGCCCTGGCGGATCCAGACTTCTTCCTGGGCCAGCTTCTTGTCGAACAGCGCATTGGCGGTTTCTTCAGCGGCCAGGGCGGCTTCCTTGTGCACCAGGAAGCTGGCGTAGTCGCCGTTCCAGTCGATCAGGCCACCACGGTCCAGTTCGAGGATGCGCGTCGCCAGGCTCTGCAGGAAAGCACGGTCGTGCGTGATGAACAGCACAGCCCCCTGGAAGTCCTTGATGGCTTCTTCCAGCCAGGCGATCGCGCCGATGTCCAGGTGGTTGGTCGGCTCGTCGAGCAGCAACAGGTCCGGCTCGGATACCAATGCCTGGGCCAGCAGCACACGGCGACGCCAGCCGCCGGACAACTCGGCCAGGGTCTTGTCGGCAGGCAATTGCAGGCGGCTCAGGGTGCTGTCCACCAACTGCTGCAGGCGCCAGCCATCGCGGGCTTCGAGGTCTTGCTGGACGTGCATCAGCTTGTCCAGATCGGCATCGGTCACACAGTTCTGCGCCAGATGATGGTATTCGGCGAGCAATGCGCCAACGCCGTCCAGGCCCTCGGCAACCACGTCGAACACTGTCCGTCCGTCGGCTACCGGCAATTCCTGCGGCAGCTCGCCAATCTTGAGGCCCGGCGCGCGCCATACGGCGCCGTCATCGGGTTTCTGATCGCCTTTTACCAGCTTCATCATGCTGGACTTGCCGGTGCCATTGCGGCCGATGATGCACACCCGCTCACCACGGGCGATCTGCCAGGACACCTTGTCCAACAACGGCATAGCGCCGAAAGCAAGGGACACATCGCTGAATTTGAGCAGGGTCATGAGCTTCTCCAAAAACTGGGCGCGCATTCTACCTGAGTTGCGGGTGGGATGCGGCCGGCATTTTCGCTATGAACAGGTTCTACAGGACATTTGCGTCTAACTTGGATCAAGCGGGCCGCAAAGCTTTCACCGGCTGCGGGCAAAAGGCTAAGCTAGGGGCAGTCAGTGTCGGCGGTGCCGGCGCTATTCGTGATTTCTCTGCACGGACGTCTCATGCGCAGCCGCCTTTTCAGCTTTTTATCTTGTCTGCTTCTTTCCGCCACCGCCGTTCAATCCGCCCAGGCCGTGGATCTCACCACCCAACGTCAATATTACGATGAAGCCAAGCGCGCCCTGGCCAAAGGCGACAGCGGCCCCTACATGCAATATAGCCAGGCCCTGGCCGACTACCCGCTTACGCCGTACCTGGCCTACGACGAGCTGACCGCGCGCCTGAAAACCGCGAGCAACGAGGAAATCGAACAATTCCTCGCCAAAAACGGCGACCTGCCCCAGGCCAACTGGATGAAGTTGCGCTGGTTGCGCTGGCTGGCCGACCGTGGCGACTGGCAGACCTTTGAAAAGTACTACGACCCCAAGCTCAACTTCGTCGAACTGGACTGCCTGCACGGTCAATATCAGCTCACCCACAACCTGAAAGCTGAAGGCTACAAGACCACCGAAAAGCTGTGGATGACCGGCAAGACTCAACCCACCGCCTGCGATGCCACCTTCGGTCAATGGGCGGCCGACGGCCAGCTCACCGAGAAAAAGATCTGGGACCGCGCCAAACTCGCCGCCGAAGCGCGCAACTACGCACTGGCCAACAGCCTGGTGAAAACCTTGCCGACCCTCGGCGCCCAGGGCCGCTTGATGGTGGATGTCGCGCAAAAGCCTGACATGCTCGGCGACCCGTCGCGCTTCCTGCCGGCCACCGAAGCCATGTCCGATGCAGTTGGCCTGGGCCTACGCCGCCTGGCACGCCAGGACCCGGACAAGGCCATGGCCCTGCTCGACGGCTACGCCAGCAGCATGCACTTCTCCCGTGACGAAAAAGTGTCGATCGCCCGCGAAATCGGCCTGACCCTGGCGCGCCGCTACGACCCGCGCGCGCTGGACGTGATGACCCAGTACGATCCGGAGCTGCGTGACAATACCGTCTCCGAATGGCGCCTGCGCCTGTTGCTGCGCCTGGCTCGCTGGGAAGAAGCCTACCAGCTCACCCGCAAACTCCCGCAAGACCTGGCGACCACCAACCGCTGGCGCTACTGGCAGGCGCGCAGCCTGGAACTGGCCGAACCGAAAAACCCACAGGCGCTGGTGCTGTACAAAAACGTGGCCAAGGAACGGGACTTCTACGGGTTCCTCGCCGCCGATCGCTCCAAAGCGCCCTACCAGCTGACCAACAAGCCACTGGTCATGAGCCAGGCACTGATGAACAAAGTGCGCAACACCCCCGGCGTGCGTCGTGCCCTGGAGTTCTATGCGCGGGGCCAGGTGGTGGATGGCCGCCGCGAGTGGTACCACGTCAGCCGTCACTTCAACCGTGACGAGATGGTGGCCCAGGCCAAGCTGGCCTACGACATGAAGTGGTATTTCCCGGCAATCCGTACCATCAGCCAGGCGCAATACTGGGACGACCTGGATATCCGCTTCCCGATGGCGCACCGCGACACCCTGGTGCGCGAGGCCAAGGTGCGTGGACTGCATTCAAGCTGGGTGTTCGCCATCACCCGCCAGGAAAGCGCCTTCATGGACGACGCCCGCTCCGGTGTCGGCGCCAGCGGCCTGATGCAACTGATGCCTGGCACCGCCAAGGAAACCGCACGCAAGTTCAGCATCCCGCTGGCCTCCCCGGCCCAGGTGCTCGACCCGGACAAGAACATCCAGCTCGGCGCCGCCTACCTGAGCCAGGTGCACAGCCAGTTCAGCGGCAACCGCGTCCTCGCCTCTGCCGCCTACAACGCCGGCCCCGGCCGTGTGCGCCAATGGCTGCGCGGGGCGGACCACCTGAGCTTCGATGTGTGGGTTGAAAGCATTCCTTTCGACGAAACCCGCCAGTATGTGCAGAACGTCCTGTCTTATTCGGTGATCTACGGGCAAAAGCTCAACTCCCCCCAACCGCTGGTGGATTGGCATGAGCGCTACTTCGACGATCAGTAACTACCTGTAGTGAGCGGGCTTGCCCCGCGCTGGGTGGCGCAGCCGCCCCAAATCCAGGCACCTCGGTATTCCTGAAACACCGT